>JAPPPH010000350.1 GCA_028817635.1 Verrucomicrobiales bacterium
GTCTTACACGAAGCGCTCAACTATCAAAAAGACACAATTTGACCCCATGACATACTAACGAGAATTATTTATTTAATTTTCACTTTTCCACTATCAGAGAAAGGCCTCTTGATACTTTTTTTTATTATGCTAGGGTAATGCGAACTACTTTGTTCTAAGTTCCGCATTGATGTCAAAAATCAACACATTCAGAAAATCTTTTTGTTCATGCAATCTGCTTTTTCTCTCTTCTATCTTATTTTTTGGGATTTTATCGCCTTATGCATTGGCCGGTGAAAACTGGTGGCAGTTTCGCGGGCCAAGCGGGGACGGGCAAACGGCGTCTACCGGCCTGCCGCTGAAGTGGTCAGAGACAGAAAACGTCATTTGGAAAACGGCCATCCACGACAGGGGCTGGTCGTCTCCAGTGATCTGGGGCAATCAGGTTTGGCTGACCACGGCCACGGCTGACGGGCGAAAGTTGTTCGCCATTTGCGTGGACAAGGACACCGGAAAACTTATTCACGATTTGCATTTGTTCGATGTGGCCAAGCCCATGCGGATCACGAAGGACAACACCTACGCGACGCCCACGCCGGTGATCGCCGACGGCCGCGTGGTGCTGCACTTTGGCACCTACGGCACGGCCTGTCTCGACACCGCCAGCGGCAGGGTGTTGTGGAAGCGGCGCGACCTGAATTGCGACCACGAGGCGGGTGCCGGCCCGGCCAGTTCGCCAACGCTGATCGGGAACAAGTTTGTGGTGCACGTGGACGGCCGAGACGTGCAGTACATCATCGCGTTGGATATCGCCACTGGGAAGACGGTTTGGAAAACGCCGCGCTCGCTCGATTATGACTCGTTCCCTATTCACCACCGCAAGGCGTACTGCATGCCGGCGCTGGTGCCGAGGGGCGAGGGCCAGCAACTGGTCAGCCCGGCTGGCCGAGGCCTGTACGCCTACGATCCGGAGACCGGAAAGGAGTTGTGGCACGTGAGGCATCGGGGGTGGTCGGTCGCTCCCCGCCCGGTGTCCGGCCACGGGCTGGTGTTCGCCACGGTGGATCGCGACCGGCCTGAGCTGTGGGCCATCCGGCTCGACGGCAACGGCGACGTGACCGACACTCACATCAAGTGGAAGTCGATTCGTAGTATGCCGCAGAGATGCTCGCCGCTGCTGGTGGGCGACCTGTTGTTCGTCGTGAACCGCGGGGGCATCGCGACCTGTCTCGAGGCCAGGACCGGCGAGGTCGTCTGGAAGGAACGACTGAAGGGCGCGTACTCGGCATCGCCAATTTACGCCAAGGGACGGATTTACCTGTTCAACGAGGAGGGGCTTACCACGGTGATACGGCCGGGCCGCAAGCTCGAAGTCATCGCCAGCAACGCCCTGGCCAAGCAGCCGTTCATGGCGACACCGGCGGTGGACGGGGACGCGTTCATCATGCGCACCGGCGGACACCTTTATCGGGTCGAGGCGGCCAAGTAGTCTGGATGAAACCGCTGGCGGATTGTTTGTTGTACGCGTTTGTTGATTCGGCCTATCTCGATGGCCGCGACCCCGAGGTACTGTGTCGCCAGCTTTGCGACGGCGGGGCGGATCTCGTGCAGCTTCGGGCCAAGGATTGGCCGGAGGAGGAGGTCACGAGCTTGGCCAAGCGCTTGGTTCCAATCGCGGCCAACGCCGGCGTGCGGTTGGTGATCAATGATCATCCCGGGATTGCCGCCGAGGTCAGCGCACCCACGGCGCACCTTGGGCAGGAGGATTTTTTCGATGTCGGCCACCGGCACATCGACGAGGTGAAGCCAGTCGGCGCAGCGCTCGAGCTAGGCCTGAGCACCCACGCACCGGAGCAGGCCAGGCGCGCCTGCGATGCCGGGGCGGATTACGTGGCAATCGGCCCGGTGTTTGCCACGCCGACCAAGCCGGGGCGGCCGCCGGTGACGCTGGAGTACGTCCGCTGGGCGGCGGCGAACATCGACCGGCCATGGTTCGCGATCGGCGGTATTAACCACGAAACGCTCGATGAAGTCTTGGCCGCCGGGGCGAGGCGCGTGTGCGTCGTGTCGGCAATCCTTCGCGCGCCGGACGTGGCCCATGCTTGTCGTGTCTTCAAGGAGCGCCTACTCTCCGCGGCCGGTTAAGCGGGACAAACCCGCAACTTAATTTACAACATGAGCCTACTCGTTTTTGGTTCCACAGCGCTGGACTCGATCAGCACCCCGAAGAAAAAGAACCCGCGTCTGCTGGGCGGCTCCGGCAGCCATGCCGCCGTGGCGGCGAGCTTCTTTGTATCGCCCAAGTTGATCGGCGTGGTCGGCACGGATTTTCCGCGCAAGTACATGACGCTGTTCGAGAAGCACAAGGTGAACCTCAAGGGCGTGAAGGTGCGCGAGGGAAGGACTTTTCATTGGGCCGGCGAGTACGAGGTGAACATGAACAACCGCCGCACACTCAGCACGGAGCTGGGCGTGGTGGAGGGCTACTCACCGGTACTGCCGGCGGCGCATCGCAAGGCGAAATATGTCCTGCTCGCCAACAACCCGCCCGGGGCGCAGGAGGCGATCATCGACCAGCTCGATAAGCCGAAGTTCATCGTGGCCGACACGATGGATCTGTGGATGAACGTCGCAATGAACGACCTACGCAGTCTCCTCAAGCGCGTCGACATGCTGGTGCTCAACGACAGTGAAGCGAGGCAGTTGACCGGCGACGACAACGTGGTGTCGGCCTTGCCCAAGCTGCACAAGTTTGGCCCGCGATACGTGATCGTGAAAAAGGGCGAGCACGGCGCGATTCTGTCTTCGAAAAAAGGGCTGTTCGTCGCGCCGGCGTTTCCGCTGGAGAAGGTGGAGGATCCGACCGGGGCGGGTGACTCGTTCGTCGGTGCGATGGTGGGATACCTCGCGAAGACCGGTGGCTCGATCGATGCGAACATCCGCAAGGCGATCCTTTACGGCAGTGTGGTGGCCTCGTTTTGCTGCGAGGGTTTTGGGCTGAATCGCACGACCAAGACCACCCGCACCGAGATCAACAAACGCCTGCGTGAGCTGGAAAAAATCACCCGCGTCTGAGGTGCAATAAAGGTGGACGTGCTGTCCCCAGCGCGCCGGGGCGATCGAGGACGGCTGGGACAGCCGTCCCTACCTTGTCAGTCTCGCAATTAGCCAAGGGCTTCGCACAGGTCGTTGGCGTGGTCGGCGAACGTTACCTTGGGCCAGACTTTTTGGACGACTCCGTCGGCGTTGATGAGGAAGGTCATCCGCTTGATGCCGAGGAAGGTTCGGCCCATGAACGACTTGTTACCCCACACGCCGTAGGATTCGCAGATCGACTTGTCTTCGTCGGCGATCAGCGTGAAAGGCAAATCGAACTTCTCGATGAACTTGTCGTGTTTGGCCGCCGAGTCGGCGCTGACCCCGAGCACGACGGCGTTTTTCGCGGTGATCGCTTCGTGGTTGTCGCGGAAGCCGCACGCCTCCTTGTTGCAGCCCGGCGTGTTGTCCTTCGGATAAAAGTAGAGCACCACCGCCTGACCACGAAACTGACTGAGCGACACCTCGCCTCCACCGTTGGTGGGCGCGGTGAAATCCGGTGCCGTGTCGCCCTCGTTCACTTTTAATTCAGCATTGGCTGCCATAACTCGGGGATCGTCCACCGGCGCTTGGCCTAGGTCAACCTTCAGCGCAAAAAACCTTGCCGCCCCTCGGCTGGCTCCCTAGAAAAAACGCCGAGTCTTTATGGCTGAGACACCGGACAACGCGGAGGCGGCGGAGCTGCATCAGGTCAGCGTGGAGCTGTGGCTGATCGGCCGGCGCGACGAGGCGTTGCTGGCGTTTCGCCAGGCGCTTGGCGGTGAGTCGGATGCCATCGCGCTGCAGTTGCGCGACACGCTGCCAAACTCGTACGACGACCCGGATGCCACACCTGATCGGCCGATCAATCTCCAGCAGCAAAACGCCTTCGCCGCCTATCGCAACACGGCCCGCATGACCACCGACGACGCGCGCGCGTGGTTCAACGTCGGCCTGACGCACGAAAAGGAAGGACGTGCGGTCGAGGCAAGGCAGGCGTTCGAGGAATCGTTCAAAAGCTACCACCGAAACCTCGCGGCCAAGGCGTTGGGGGGGAGCGACGCGCAGGTGGCGCTGGAGTTGTGCCGGCGGGTAGTGGACATCGATGAGCGCGATGCCAAGGCGTGGATCAATCTCGGTGCCGCGCTTGGCCAGACGCAGCAGCCGGACGAGGAACTGGAGGCGTATCGCAGGGCGATCGAGATCGCCCCGAAATATGCGGAGGCGTGGTATAATCTCGGCGTGGCGCAGGCGCGGGAGGAGCGGGATGGCGAGGCGATTCATGCTTACAAGCAGGCGCTGATCCTTTCGCCGAAGTTCGCCAAGGCGTGGTTCAACCTCGGGGTGCTGCAGGGCAAGCTCGGCA
>JAPPPH010000129.1 GCA_028817635.1 Verrucomicrobiales bacterium
GTACCAACCTATTCCTCCCCCGATCAGGCCCGCAACGAAGGGTCCAACATAAATCAACAACGTATGAGTCAGCAACTGACGACGGCTACCCCGGTTTTTCGGCCGGGAGACAAAATAAACGGCTAGCCCCAAATAGCTGCCGCATAACCCCAACATTAAACCCCAGTCAGGCCCACCAGTGATAACATCGCCAATGTATGCACCCAAGAAGGCAGCCCCAAGCGGCCCGATAACAATCAGCAACAGATGCGAAACCGCCCGAAGTCTCCCGCCGGGTTTCCCGTCACGGATTCCGAACGCCAATATTAACTGAAAAATGAAGGCAGAAAATAAACCAAGAAACCCGGCCCATTCCATGTCATCTATTTTATTGGGCTTCAAAAGGACAAGCGCACCAACAAACAGAAGGAAACCGAAATTGAGGTAGACCAATACCCTCATCACAACCGGACAGCAGACTACCGGCGGGTTATCGTTTGAGTTCATAACAGAAGGAAAGTCACATTAATTATTCATAAAAACAAGGTATTTACATGTTGATTCAATCGCCCCCTTCGCCAAGCGACTCAGGTTCGCGCGAGAGCGTCTGGAGGGCCGAGCCTGCGAGGCCGTGGTTTGGAAAAACCACGAAGATCACGAAGCACACGAAGACGCCAAGCGCTTGGCCAAGCTGGATTATGTTGGCGCGGGAGCGTCATGGAGTGCGGTGCTCCGCACCGCTTTCAACGACTCTCGACCATCCCCATGGACCCAAAAGCGGCACGGAGTGCCGCACTCCAAAACGCTGGCGCGTTTCATACATCGTTTAGCGATCTATGATTATCCGTGGAATCCGTGTCTCGGCTCAAGGACGGCTGGGACAGCCGTCCCTACCTCCTTCGTGGTCTTCGTGAACTTCGTGGTTAATTGACCGCGCTTGACCAAGCGCTACTTTTCGTTGCGAAGCTCGAGGATAGTCTGGGCCAGCGCTTGGCCAACCCGAGTGAAGGTGATCGTGCTGCCGAGGTAGTGGTACGGGAAATCGGAACCGATCAGCACCCATTCCTCCAAATTTTCCCTCCACTTGGGGAAGGCCTCATCAGCTCGCTTATCCCAGTAGATGTCGGTCGGGATGGCTTTCACGTTACCCTTGAAGTCCGCGATGTCGTTCATCGAAGCCTGCGCCTCCTTGACGATGGCCATGTTGCCTTTGGCTTCCTTAAAACCGTTCTGTCCCATGATGCCAATTGCCACCGGTAGGTTTGGGACATCGAGGTCCTTCCGGACGTCGCGGATGAAATTTTCCATGTTTTTGGCGTATTCACCCGGAAGGCGGCCATACATGTCGTTCCAACCCTGAAACCATACGAAGCCAGCGATCTCGTATCCGCGCCCGTCGTACTGCGGAAAGCGGGTCTTGATTTCGCTGAGCGTTGTTTTGATCTCGGTCATCATCAAGCGGTAAAAATGGCCGTAACGATCAACGACATGTTTGCGGTACTCGTCTGCCTTGGCTTTACGAATCTCTTCGATCGAAGCGCTGCTTTTTTCCTCGATCTCCTTGCGCTTTATTTCCGGGTTGTCCTTTTTGGCCTTGTTCCATTCGTTGCGAATGATGTTGTTGTAGTCGCGCTTGATCATGTTCTCGACCGACTCCGCAATGGCTTCATCCGACTGCAGTCCGGAGCTTGGCGGCCGGAAGTCGATGCCGATGCTCTTACCGCCCCAAGCCGTCTTGATGAGCAGCACCGGCTCGTCGTAGTGGTTGCCCATCACGTGGCCAAACTGCAGCTCCAGCCCGATGCAACCGGGGGAACCGTAACCAACCGTCAAGTTTCCTCGTCGCTTGAGGTAGTTGATCCACACGTCCTCGCGCTCGATGTACTCACCGTCCTTGTGGAAGTGGGCGAAAAAATCTCGGGTCTCAGGTGCCTTGATCTGGTGATTAAGTAGAGGATCGATTTTGCCCTTACCCTCCATGTTGGACTGGCCGGCGAGTATGAACACCTTTACCGGCTTTTTCTCCTCAGCCATGGCGGACCACCCCAGCGACAAACTTAAAATAAAATAGAAAAAATGCTTCATGGAATTAACTGGCCGATATTTTACCGTTAAAGCCATTATTTCAAGGAAAAAACTGTGTTCATTCAGCCAAACAGGTTCGAATTTACCTTGCCGCAACTGCTCCCGCTGGATAGAACCGCCCGAGGAAGCCGAAATTCTTTTTCACTCCCCAGCGCCATGAGAACACATAAACGACAAGGATTCACCCTGATCGAACTGCTCGTCGTCATCGCGATTATCGCGATTCTTGCGAGCCTGCTTTTACCGGCCTTGGCCAAGGCCAAGCAGAAAGGCGTCCAGACCGTCTGCATCAACAACCTCAAGCAATGGGGATTGGTTTGGCAGTTTTACTGCGACGACAACGACGGCAAGTTTAGCAATGGCGACAAAGTCGGCTGGGCCCGGGGCGAGTGGGTGGCCGCGCTGGAAAAGTTTTGGCGCAAGCAGGACATTCTCCTCTGCCCGGCCGCCAACATGGCACGCGACCGGAACGGTGAAAGCTATCGCCTGATCAAGGTGCCAAAGTACAAGCACGATCAGTATGCGGTGTTCGGCAGCTATAACGCCTCCTACCGTCACGGTCATATCTCACAGGACAGGGGCATCCCCACCCGCTCCAGTTACGGCAACAATAATTGGCTTTATAACGCGTCAAGAACGATCCAAAACCGAAACATGAACTGGCACTGGCGGTCGATGGATCCGGGTGGCTATGACCTGAACCGCATCCCCATGTTCCTCGACACCATGTGGCGGGGCGGTGGCCCGTACCACGGGAACAACAACAAGATCATGGCCGGCAACTACAACGGCGACTGGCAGGGCGCCGGCAAGGAGATGATGCACTTTGCGTTTGACCGGCACGCCGGGGGAACTCAGGGAGTATTCCTCGACCACTCTGTGCAGCACATCCCCATCAAGAAATTGTGGCGCCTGAAGTGGCACCGGAATTTTGACACCAGCATCAAGATGAATTGGCCACGGTGGATGGCGGGTTACCCTGAGCACCATTAACGACTTTCCCAATATCAACCCAAACCAAGGAGAGCCCGTCTGCGGACGGGTTCTTTTTTTGTCTTTGCGCTTGGCCAAGCGGACGGGATAACTTGGCCAAGCGCAGGCCGCAAAAGGATGTCGTTCAACCAACAGGCCCTCTCCCAGTTCAAGGAAAAGCTGCTCATCATGGCCAGCCACGCCGAGAGCGTGGTGACCCGTGCCGTGCGTGCCCACCTCGACCGGGACGAGCCACTCGCCCAGCAGGCCCTGGAAACGGACGAGATCATCGACCAATTCGAAATCCAGATCGACCGAATCGCCCTCGATTTGCTCTCGCAAAACCCCGGCGAACTTGAGTTAAGGCACATCACCTGCGGCATGAAGATAGCGCAGGACTTGGAACGGGTCGGGGATGAAGCCACCACGATCGCAAGTCGATCCATTGAGTTAATGGCCCTGCCCACGCTGGACACCCCGCTGGATATCGCGGAGATGACCTTCCTCGTCAATGCCATGCTCAAGGACGCGCTCGACGCATTCGTTGTCGGCAACACGATTCTGGCCCGCGGGGTCATCCCACGCGACAAACAGGTCGACAACTTAAACGACACCTACCAACGGCAACTCATCGAGATGATGGAAACCGCCCCGGACACCATCCGGCGTTGCCTCCATCTCAGTGTCATCACCAAGTGCCTTGAGCGGATCGGTGATCACGCGAAAAACATCGCCGAAGATGCCGTGCTGCTTCATGAGGGCACCGACATTCGCCACACCGAAACCAGCCCCGAGTAAACCATGCCCAAAAAAAATGAAACCCGAATCCTTGTGGTCGACGACGAGCCAGATGTGCTCGAGTTAGTCGTCTTCCATTTGGAAAAGGAGAACTTCAAGGTGGCCGTGGCAGACACCGGCGACAAAGCGCTGAAGATGGCGCGTTCCCAAGTCCCCAGTCTGCTCGTACTCGACCTGATGCTGCCGGGCATTAACGGACTCGAGATCTGTCGTCTGCTCAAGCAGGATCCCAAAACTCGGGATGTGCCAATCCTCATGCTCACCGCGCGGGCGTCCGAGGAGGATCGCATCCGCGGGCTCGAGCTGGGCGCACATGACTACGTCACCAAGCCGTTCAGCCCACGCGAACTGGTGCTGCGTGTGAAGAATCTTCTCCGCCTCACGGAGGACAACCGCGACGGGGTTGAAGTGATCGAGACCGGGCCGTTTAAGCTGGATACGGTCAGGCATCAGGCGGTCGTTGATGGCGAACCGGTTACCATCACCACGACCGAATTCAAGCTGCTTTGCCTGTTGACCGGCCGTTCCGGTGAGGTGCAGACGCGGGAGACCCTGCTGCGC
>JAPPPH010000201.1 GCA_028817635.1 Verrucomicrobiales bacterium
ATACAATATCACACCACCCAGATGGCCGATGGCCAGCGTCGGCAGCAACACCCAGAGGTGTGTGCCGCCTGCCGTGCCGTGCAACAGGCCAATGCCCAGTGCGGCGTGAGAGTGCCGGTGTTCCGTACGGCCAAAGTGGGAATGAATGTGCGAGTGGCTGACCCCGGAGTGGGCGTGTTCGTGCGTATGAATTTTTCCGCTCAACCGCGCCTGCAAACCAAGCGCACCAACCGCGATCAACAACACCCCTACCAGACGCTCTGCCCAAGCGGAAAAGCCCTCGACCATGGCAGTGTCTTTCAGCAGCCAAAGGAGCATCCCGACAACCGCCACACCGGCCGCATGGCCCAGTCCCCACCGGAGGCCAAGCCGCCAAGTGGCAGCGTGACCGTCGCGGGAGGCGAACGGTGTCAGCGCAGCCAGATGATCCGGCCCGGTGACCACATGGGCAAATCCCGCAACAAATCCAATGAGTAACAATTCCATGCTCCTTGTACGGGCAATTGCTTTAACAGAGGGGCCGCGCTGGTGGAAGCGTAAAGGTGCCGGCTAGCGTGCGCCGGTGCCGATGAAAACGACCGGGACGGTACGAACGAGAATCTTGATGTCGAGCCAGAGCGACCAGTTGTCGATGTACTCGAGATCGAGGCGCACCCAGTCGGAAAACTCCTTTACCTCATTGCGACCACTGATCTGCCAAAGACAGGTGAGGCCAGGCTTGACGCTCAGGCGGCGACGATGGGACAGATCCTCGAAGCGCTTGGTCTCGTCCACCGGCAGCGGCCGCGGGCCGACGAGACTCATCGAACCCTGAAGCACGTTGAACAACTGCGGCAACTCATCGAGGCTGTAGCGCCGGAGAAATCTGCCAACCGGGGTGATCCGGGGATCGTCCGACACCTTGAATACCGGGCCGCTCATCTCGTTCATCGCCGCCAGCTCGTGCTTGCGCTGCTCGGCGTTGGTGCCCATCGAGCGAAACTTGAACATCGTGAACGGCCGACCGTTGACGCCGCTGCGTTTTTGCCGGAACAAAACCGGGCCGGGCGAGGTGAACTTCACCGCCAGCGCACAGATCAGCATCACGGGGCTCAGGAGCAGCAGCATGAAAAATGCGCCGACGAAATCGATCCCCTGCTTGGCCAAGCCCTGCAGCGAGGCGGCCGGTGTGGTGTGAAAAACAAGCAGCGGCACACCGTGAAAATCGTCGACCGCGGTGCGGGCAATCTGCGTGTTAAAAAAGTCGGCCGCCAGCCAGACCTCGACCCCCTCGAGTTCGCAGGCGTTGATGACCTGCTCGATCACGTCAAACTGCGTATGCCCCGCACTGATCAAAACGACGTTGGCCGAGTGTTCGTGCAGGTGTTTCACGAGGTCGCCAATCGGCTCGCGGTTGATGTCAAACTCCTGCACCACGCGGAAACTGTTGTCCTGCCCGCCCCCGATGCGCTTGAGCATCTCGCCAGTCTCCTCCCCGGTGCCGAGCAGGATAAGGCGTTTTTGCAGATCGGCTCGGGTCATCCGGCTGCGGCGGATCAACTGCCACAACTCCTCCTTCGTCAAAACCATCACCACACTGATGGCGGCAAACAAAAAGAGAACCGAGCGGGTCAGCTGAATCTTGAGCATGAAGATGCCAAGGATGATGCCCAGCGTGACAAGCATCGCCGCCTTGACCAGAGGCCAGAAGGTTTGTCCGCGACTTGGCCAGGCGGAGCGGGTGTAAAAGCCCTGAGTATCTAGTACGAACGGGGCGGCAAATAAAAGCAGGATACTGATCCACACATACGGCCGCCCGGTGGCACCACCCCAAAACGAGGCGATCTCCGGCTCGGCACCAAACCAGTCGACATCCAGCAGGCCACGCATCCCGTGGGCCAGCCAGAGGCTCAGGGCAAAAAACAGCCCGTCGAGCACTTTGCTGACGTTGGTCTGGAGTTGGCGCTGGTTACGAAGCATCGATTACAAGCAGTTGGTCGGCCAAGGGTCTACGCCCCTCCCGAACCGGCCGCAACCCAAAACAGGGTTGCTGCAATGCACTTTGACCGAGATTCAACGGGAATGTTCAAACGCTTGGCCAAGCGCTTGGCCAAGCGCTACCACTCTTCCTCGACCTTCTCGCCGAACAGGTTGTTGAGCTCCTCCTTGAGCCGTTCGACCGGGAGACCGACCACGTTGGAGACCGAGCCGGAGACGCGCTTGGCGATCATTTGCTTGTGCTCCTGAATGGCATAGCCGCCGGCCTTGTCGAGCGGGTCGATCTTGGCGAGGTACTCGCTGATCTGCCCGGCATCAAGCGAGAGGAAGGTGACGTTGGTGATCACGGAGAACGATTTGCTGATCTCCTCATTGTGATAGATCAGACTCACGCCGGTGGTCACCTGATGGGTACGACCCTGAAGACGGGTCAGCATCCGGTGCGCATCGTCGATATCGGTCGGTTTTCCGTAAAGGGTGTCCTCGAGATAGACCATCGTGTCCGCAGCGATCACGAGACACTCCGGATGCATGTCCGCAATCGGCTCGGCCTTTATCCGGGCGTTGGCCTCGCAGAGGTCGGGGATGAAGTCGTAGCCATCGATCAGTTCCTCAACATGGCTGGGAACGACCTCGAACTCGATGTCCATGGAGGCAAGCAGCTCCGAACGTCGTGGGGACGCGGAGGCCAGTATCACTGGAGGAAGGTTATCCATACGTTATGGTCGGCGTTGGGTGAGCCAACAGACGGTAAACTTACACGTTTTTGTTGTGATCGCAAGCGTGCGCCGCAGCGATGAAGCCCTGAAACAGTGGGTGCGGCTCGTTGGGTTTGCTCTTGAACTCGGGATGAAACTGGCTCGCGAGATAAAACGAATGGTCGGGGACCTCGACAATTTCCACGAGGCCGCCGTCAGGTGATTGTCCGCTGAAGACCAGCCCTGCCGACTCAAACTGCTCGCGGTAAGCGTTGTTGAACTCGTACCGGTGGCGGTGTCGCTCGTGAATTTCCTCCGAGCCGTACAGCTTCGCGGCCAGCGAGTCGGGAGTCAGTTTGCAAGGCTGCGATCCAAGACGCATCGTGCCGCCTTTGTCGGTGACATTTTGTTGCTCATCGAGCAGGGCGATCACCGGGTGCGGGGTGTCGGCGTCGAACTCAACAGAGTGAGCGCCTTCCAGATTGAGGACATTGCGGGCAAACTCGATCGTTGCAATCTGCATTCCAAGGCACAGCCCAAAATACGGTACGTTGTTTTCCCGAGCATACTGGGCGGCAAGGATTTTGCCCTCAGTGCCGCGCTCACCAAAGCCGCCCGGCACGAGGATGCCACCGTAACCCTTGAGCACCTTGGCCGCCCCGTTTTTCTCGATGTCTTCCGCCTCGACGCGCTCGATCTCCACCCCGCAGTCGTTGGCCACGCCGCCGTGGATCACTGCCTCGTAGACAGATTTGTAGGCGTCCTGCAACTCGACATACTTGCCCACCACGCCGATGCGCACTCGGTGTCGCGGCGCGATGAGTTTGCGGATGATCTCCCGCCACTCGGACATGTCGGCCGGCGGAGTGTCGAGTGCCAGCTTGCGGCAGATCAGGTCGTCGAGACCCTCGCGCTGCAGCATGAGCGGCACCTCGTAGATCGAATGCTCCACGTCGATCTCCTCGATCACCGCCTCGTACTGGACGTTGCAGAACAACGAAAGCTTCTGCCGCAGTTCCTTGTTTAGCGGCTTCTCGCAGCGGCAGACGAGCACGTCCGGCGTGATGCCGATCTCACGCAGCTTGGCCACGCCCTGCTGGGTCGGCTTTGTTTTCAGTTCACCGGCGGCTTTGATGTACGGGATGAATGTGACGTGCAGGAACAGCACATTGCCCTGCCCTGCGTTGAGCGCAAATTCCCGGATCGCCTCGACGAACGGCAGCCCCTCGATGTCGCCGATCGTTCCACCGATCTCGGTGATCACCACGTCGGCGTCGCTCTTTTCCCCAATCTCGCGGATCCGGTTTTGGATTTCGTCCGTGACATGGGGAATGACCTGCACCGTTTTACCGAGGTAATCGCCGCGCCGTTCCTTGTCCAGCACCCGCTGGTACACCTGCCCACTGGTAAGGTTGTTGAAGCGCGTCAGCTTGGTGCTGGTAAATCGCTCGTAATGGCCGAGGTCAAGGTCGGTCTCCGCCCCGTCGTCGAGCACGTACACCTCGCCGTGCTGAAACGGGCTCATCGTGCCGGGATCGACGTTTAGGTAGGGATCAAACTTCTGCAGCGTGACCTTGAGGCCGCGACGCTCCAGCAGGGTGCCGATGGAGGCCGCGGTCAGCCCCTTGCCAAGGGAACTCACCACGCCGCCTGTCACAAAAATGTGTTTCACGATTCTGTCTTAAATTGTTCGCGCACCTGCTGCAGATCCTCCGGGG
>JAPPPH010000431.1 GCA_028817635.1 Verrucomicrobiales bacterium
AACCAAGTCCAGCGACTACACCCCTGCAGCATTGCGGCGGCGTGGGCGCCGTTAGCAGTCAAGCGGGTTTGTTCGGTGTTTAATTTCTCCAACCAACCCAACCAACCCAACCAACCCCAAGACGGGCCAAGGCGATCCTCGGCCCGTTCTTGTTTGCTTTTATCGTTGTTGCTTTGTGGTCTCGGCTTGGCCAAGGGCGAGCAACCCAAGCCGGTGGATGGCCCGGCTGTGATGGCCCGCTTGGCCGAGCGCTCGGTATTTAATGATATCCACGGCCAGGCGGCCAGCGCCATCGCGGTCGGAGAGCGCGGTCACATCCTCCTTTCCGTTGACCACGGCAATACATGGACACAGCAACCGGCTCCCACCCGGCGTACACTCAACGCTGTGCATTGGGTGGACTCGAGAATAGTCTGGTCCGTGGGCCATCAGTCGGTTGTGCTGCGCTCGCAGGACGGCGGGAAAACATGGGCCAAGATTTCGGTGCTCGACGACCCCGAGACGGCGTTTTTGGACGTCCTTTTCCTCGATCCCAAAAAGGGCTTCATCGTCGGGTCCTACGGTAAACTTTTTTCAACGAGCGACAGTGGTGAAAAGTGGTCGGAAGTGGTTCAGGACGACGACCCGCATTTTTACCAGATCGCGAGTGCCGGCGACGGGGTGCTCTGGCTGATCGGTGAGTTTGGTACGGTGTGGCGCAGCACAGATCTTGGCCAAGTGTGGGAGCCGCTGGATGCGTTATATGAGGGAACTTTTTTTGGGGCTTTGCCCTTGGCCAAGCGCGGGGCGGTGGTGTTCGGATTGCGCGGGAATATTTTACGGAGCGAGGACGGAGCCGTTTGGCAAAAAATCGAGACCCGGACGAACGCCCTCCTGCATGGTGGGACAACTTTGCGCGACGGTCGGATGGTGCTGACAGCCGGTGCCGGTGAACTGTTGCTGAGTGAAAACAGTGGGCAATCGTTTTCCGTCGTTCTATTACCGGAAAAGGCGGCGATGCCGATCAGCCTTTGGGAGGCGGGCGACGGTGGCCTGTTGGTGACCACTGACCGGGGGATTATCCGTCTGCAACCATCTGACTTGGCGAAAGGAACTGAGCAATGACGAAGCCCACCCTTTTGGCAACGGTCGAAGAATGGCTGTTTCGTCACCGGCTCGGCTTTCTTGTCTTGTTCCTCGTATTGACCGCGGTGCTGTTCGGGTTTGCCACACAGACCAAGGTCGATGCACGATTTGAAAAACAACTGCCGCAGCAGCACGAGTACATAGAGACGTTTCGCAAGTATCAGGATGAGTTCGGCGGAGCCAACCGGGTGATCGTGGCATTGGTTGTGAAGGAGGGCGACGTCTTCACGGCGGACTATTTCAACAAGCTCGAGGCGTTGACGGATGAAGTCTACGCCATGCACGGTGTGAGACAGGAAAGTGTGACGTCGCTGTTCACGCCCAACGTTCGGTTCACCGAGGTGGTTGAAGATGGGTTCTCTGGAGGCAACGTGGTGCCGGCGGATTTTGAAACCACCCCCGAGGGTCTGGCTAGGGTGAGGGAGAACGCGCTCAAATCCAACTACATGGGCCGGCTTGTGACCGATTCATTCAACGGGGCGATGGTGATGGCCAACCTGTTCGAGATCGATCCCGACACGAAGGAGCCGCTGGACACATTTGCCGTGGCGAGCGAACTGGAGGCGTTGCGCGGCAAGTACGAGGACGACAAAACCGGAGTGCACATCATCGGGTTTTCAAAGGTGATGGGCGATGTTCGCGATGGGGCGCTCAACGTAATCACGTTCTTTTGCATCACGATCGTCATCACGGCGTTGCTCGTCTGGCTCTACTCGCAATCGTTTTTGTTTTCGGTACTGCCGATGAGCTGCTCGCTGGCGGCCGTGGTATGGCAGCTCGGGGCGTTGCACCTGCTGGGTTACGGCATCGATCCCATGTCGATCCTCGTGCCGTTTTTGGTATTTGCTATCGGTGTGAGTCACGGAGTGCAAATGGTGCGCGTGTTTCGCAATCAGTTATTTGAGGGTGTGGATCCGGTTGAGGCGGCGCGTTCCGCATTCCGCGAACTGCTGGTGCCCGGTGGCGTGGCACTACTGACCGACACCATCGGCTTCATCACCATCCTTCTCATACCGGTGCCGACCATTCGCGAACTGGCCATCGCAGCCAGCGTGGGCGTGGCGGCGATTATCATCACAAACCTCATCCTGTTGCCTTTGATGTTGTCCTACCTCAAGCCAAGGGTCGGTTACCGTGAGCGTGTAGCCAAGCGTAAGGAAAAGACGGTGGTCTTCTGGCATAGGGTGGCGTTGGTCACGCGGCCGCGCTTGGCCAAGGGCTTGGTGCTCGTTGGCGCGATCCTTTTTGTCCTCGGTTTTGATCAGGCGGCAAGGGTGGAGGTGGGCGACCTGCACCAGGGCGTGCCCGAGTTGCGGCCCGAGTCCCGCTACAATAGGGACACGGCGGTGATAACGGAAAACTTCAACCTCGGCGTCGATGTGCTGATCGCGTTCACCGAGACGGTTAAGGACGGCTCTGTTGACTACGAGGTAATGGAACTGCTCGACCGCTTCGAGTGGCACCTGAAAAATATCGAGGGCGTAAAGAGCGTGCTGGGGCTGGCAGGTATGGCGCGTAAAATCAACTCCGGCTACAGCGAGGGCAGTCTCAAGTGGCAGGTGCTTCCGTTTAACAAGGCCATGCTCGCGCAGTCGGTGGGCCGCGTGGAGACTTCAACCGGCCTGACCAACCTCGACGGCAGCGTCCTGCCGGTGATGGTGTTCCTCGAGGATCACAAGGCGGAGACGCTCCGGCAGGTGGTCGCCGCAGTGAAGGCGTTCGATACCGCGCACGGTCGGGAGAAGATTCGCTTCCGCCTAGCCGGTGGCAACGCCGGCGTCATGGCGGCTTCGAACGAGGTCGTGCGGGAGGCGCAGTTCCCGATTTTGATTTATGTTTTCGCGGCGGTGATCCTGCTTTGTTACGCCAGCTTCCGCTCGGTCAGGATCGTGATCTGCATCGTGCTTCCGCTCGCGTTGGTGTCGGTGCTCGCGCACACGCTGATGCTGTGGATGGACATCGGCCTGAAGACCTCGACGCTGCCGGTGGTGGCGCTGGGCGTAGGCGAGGGGGTGGACTACGGGATTTACCTGTTCAGTTGTTTTCTGGCGCAGCGCAAAAAGGGGCTGGCGTTCACGGAGGCGATGGATGCGGCGATGACTCAGGCCGGCAGCGCGATCGTGTTCACCGGCCTGACGCTCTCCGTCGGCGTCGGCACGTGGGCGTTTTCCGCACTGCAAATCCAGGTCGATATGGGCATCCTGCTGATGTTCATGTTTTTGATGAACATGGTTTGCGCCATCGTGCTGCTGCCCGCGATCGCCCGGCTGCTTTTCCGCTCAGAGTGATTTCAGGTACTGGTACAGGTCGGCCAGGTCGCTCTCGCTCAACCCCTCAAGCAGGCCCTCCGGCATGATCGAGCGTTCGCTTGCCTGCTGCGAAACGATCTCCGCCTGATCCAATCGCACGATCCCCGCTCCGGTACGCAGCACGACTCCGTCCGCTGCGTAAAACGCCGTGCGTCCCACGTGCACATCGCCGTTTCGCAGCCGGTATTCGTTGAACCGGTACAGTGGCGAGATGTCCCGGTTCGGGAACAAAATTGCCCGAAACAAATCCTCCGGGGAAAAGCGCTTGGCCGCACCGCTCAACCCCGGGCCAAGCGCACCGGAGTCCGAGTGACAACCCTGACAGGCGCGGTTGACGTAGAGCTGCTGTCCCTTGGCCAAGTCGCCAGTCTCCCAATTGACCCTGCCCAGCGTGGCCTCCCACTTGGCGGCATCGACGAGTCCGGCGCCGGCGGCAGCCGTCGCGAGTTCCGGATGTGCCTCGTTGAACCAGTCGAAAACCGGCTGCCACGCTGCGAGCAGATCGGCCGGCTGTTTGCTTTTCTCCTGCACCTCTGCAATGGCGCGACCGCTCCACTTGGCCAGCAGCGCAGCGATTTCCTTTCGGGTTTCCGCCTTGCCCTTGGGGCCGCATTCGCGGCGCAGCTTGCGCAACAGCGGCGCCCAGTCGCTTGGCCTGTCGCTCGCCGGGAGTTGTTTCAGCGCAGCCAACGCCTTGTTCGCGACGTTGTTGTCGCGTGAAAGAAGGGCATCCAAAAACAGGGGCCGATCCTCTGCGACCGGGCGCTTGGCCAAGCGCTGGAGGAGCGCCGGCCTCAGGCCAAGCTTGGCCCACTGTTGGCGCAACGTCGGCAGGGTGTTCCCGGGCGGCAGGGCGTCGAGCAAATCGATGAGGTCAGTCGACCAGACGAACTCCGTGTCGTTTTTCACGGCGTCAAGGTAGCGCCTGGCTGCGGCGGATCGTTCATCGC
>JAPPPH010000185.1 GCA_028817635.1 Verrucomicrobiales bacterium
AAATGAATTGGCTCGGTCACAGGCTTGCCCGCCTCGAAGATCCCGATGTCGATCAGCCACTCATCGCCTTCGCCGCGGAGATCCACCACGGTGATGTCGGCAGCCTTGGCTGAGTCGTAGTTGGGATCGAACAGCGGACGATGCAACCTGTTCCCGCTCCATTTTATCCTGCGTGAGAGAGTCCAGTCGTACTCCGGTTCACCCCCCCCGGCATCGCGTCTCAGCGACATGGCCCCGAACGTAAACGATGCTCCCTGCCTGACGCCGACCTTGGCCATCGGGACTCGAAGGCTTAGCCAATCGCCGGCCGCTTTTTTCAACTCAGCTGTCGCCAGTCGATAATCCTGTGCACCGGCTTCGCCGCTTGCATGAATTTTCCCAAGATTCGCCCGGGCCATCGCACTCCCCGCCGCTGCCGCTTTTTCGTACCAGCCAAGCGCAGTGGCCTGACTTTGCGCCACACCAACGCCCTGCTCGTAAAGGATGCCCAGGGTGTTCATCGCCCCGGGATGGTTGCCCAAGCGGGCGGCGAGTCGGTAGTAGCGTATCGCCTGAGCGATATCGTGACGGACGCCGGACTCACCAACACGATACAATTCCGCCACACGGAACGCGGCGTCAGCGTTGCCGTTGGCCGAAGCGGCCTCAAGCTGTTTCAACATGGCCGCCCCCCCCGAGTTAGCCGACGCTTGGCCAAGCGCTTGGCCAACTGACAACCAAGCGATGCCGATGAGTAACAGTTGTGTGCAAATCCTTGCCACGCTGGGAGAATACTCCGCCCAGCCGGGCGCTTGGCCAAGCAAAAAGGCCCACGTTACCGTGGGCCTTCGTAATTCGGTGTTAAGGGAGAATTACTTCTCTTCCTTGGACTCTTCCGAGCCAGCGTCAGCATCGGCATCCGCGGAGGATTCCTCGGCAGCGTCTGCTGTTGCCTCTTCGGCCGGGGCTTCCGTGCTCTCCTCGGCGGTTGCCTCGGTCTCTGCCGGGGCTTCCGCAGCGGGTGCAGTTTCTTCGACCGCCTCGGTGGCGTCCGCCTTGGGTTCCTCAACCGGGGCTGCCTCAGAGGTCGTTGCAGCCGGAGCTTCCGCCTTGGCGGGTGCTGCCGGTGCGGCATCCTCGAACACCCAGGTGAGGTAGGCCATTTCCGCAGCGTCGCCCTTGCGGGCACCGGCCAGCTTGACGATACGGGTGTAGCCGCCCTGACGATTTTGCATCTTGGGCGCAATCTCGCTGAAGAGTTTATTCACGACATCATGTTCCTGCCGCCAGTTTTGACGTAGTGTCTTGCCGTCCACCCCCTTGGTTTTCGGGAAGAATTTGCGCTGAGGCGCACGTAGACGCGCGGCCGCCAGACGACGATGATGCAGTGTGCCCTTTTTCCCCAACGTCACCATCTTCTCGGCCACGACGCGAGCCGCCTTGGCCTTGGCCACGGTGGTCTTGATGGTCTCGTTCTTGATGAGGCTGCAGACGAGGTTTGCGAGCATCGCGTTTCGATGCTCCCCGGTACGGCCCAATTTGGCTGTTCTAACTCTGTGTCGCATTTTTTATGCTGGGGTTGTTGGTTATTCCTCGATTGGAGGATCCTCGAACGCATCGGCCGGAGCCGGTGTCGGGGGGGAGTCCAACAGCGTGGGGTCGATTTTCTCGCCCAACGAAAGGTTGTACTCCTTAAGTTTCTCCTTGATCTCGGTCAGTGATTTTTTGCCGAAGTTACGATACTTGAGCATCTCGGCCTCGGACTTCATGGCGAGGTGCCCCAGCGTGGTGATGTTGGCGTTGTTCAGGCAGTTGGCTGCCCGAACGCTCAACTCGATTTCGTTGACGCTGGTGTTGAGCAGTTTGCGTTGGGCCTCGCGGTTCTCGTCCTTGGCCTTGGCGTCCTGTTCAAATTCGAATGCCTCATCGTTAATGCCGGTAAACACGGTGAGGTGATGAGAAAGAATCTCGGAAGCCTGCTTGAGGGCTTCGTCCGTGTTCAACCGACCGTCGGTCCACATCTCGAGGATCAACTTGTCGTAGTCGGTGCGTTGTCCCACACGGGCGGCCTCGATGCCGTAACGCACACGGGTGACTGGTGAAAAAATGGAGTCGATCGGAATCACGCCGATGGGTTGATCCGCCTTCTTGTTGGCGTCGCCAGGGAGGAAGCCTCGGCCAACCTGTACCTCCATCACCATCTCGACCTTTTTCTTTTTGTCGGTCGTGCAGATGATCTGCTTTTTGTTGACCACCTTGAGTGCCGGCGGCAGTTCCAGATCGCCTGCGGTGACAACGCCCTCGGCGGTCACGTTGAGACGCACTTCCTGTGGCTCGCGGCTGGTGTGGCGGAACTTGATTTTCTTCAGGTTCAGGACGATGTCGGTGACATCCTCCACGACCCCCGGGACGGTGGTGAACTCGTGGTCGGCGCCCTCGATTTTCACCGAGGTGATGGCCGCCCCCTCAAGCGAGGAAAGCAACACGCGGCGAAGCGAGTTGCCGATCGTGTGGCCGAAGCCGGTTTCAAACGGCTCGGCGGCGTACTTGGCATACGTGTCGTTGGAATCGTCGGATTTGGTTAACTTATCCGGCTTCTCGAAGTGACCCAGTCTTATTGGCATAACGTTTTGTTTTTGAGCAATTTTAATCTGGCCTCGCCATCGTTATTCCCGTTCATAACGAGACCCATATAATTGCTTTCCCCGTCCACAAGGACGAGGAGGTTAACGGGAATAAAATTCTACGATTGTCTGTTCGTCGGCGATGGGCTGTATCTCATCGCGCGTCGGCACACGCATCACGGTGCCACGAAAGGCGTCCTTTTCCAACTGCAACCACTCGGGCACCACACGGCTGGTGGAGTACTCCAAGTTGCGGGTCGCCAACTGGCGGGAGGCACTGCGATCCTTAACCTCCACGACATCGTTGATCTTGGCAGTATAGGAAGGAATCGTCATTTTGCCGCCGTTCACACTCACATGGCCATGGGAAACCATCTGACGCGCCTGTGCACGGGTGGCCCCAAAACCAAGCCGGTAGACAATGTTGTCCAACCGGCTCTCGAGCAACTGCAGCATGATCTCACCGGTCACACCGCGGTGACGACGTGCCTTCTCATAAATCGCCCGGAACTGCTTCTCCATCAACCCGTAGTGGTAACGGAGCTTTTGCTTCTCCATCAACGCCAGCGCGTAGTCGGAATGCTTGCGACGGGCGCGCGGCCCGTGTGTGCCCGGGGGATAATTCTTGCGCTCGAGATACTTCGAGGGGCCAAAAACCGGGATGCCGAAGCGTCGGCTAATCTTGTCGCGTGGTCCTGTGTATCGTGCCATGCCTTAAATTCCTTTTATACCCTGCGCCGCTTCTTGGGGCGGCAACCGTTGTGCGGGATCGGGGTGACGTCGCGAATGGAGGTGATCTCCAGACCCACAGCCTGCAATGCGCGGATTGCAGATTCACGACCGGAACCCGGTCCCTTGACGCGGACTTCGACCTCTTTCAACCCATGGGACATGGCCCGACGGGCGGCGTCCTGCGCCACTTTTTGTGCGGCGTACGAGGTGCTTTTGCGTGAACCGCGGAAACCAGTCTTGCCGGCAGTCGACCAGGCGATCAAGTTGCCCTGTTTGTCGGTCAGCGAAACGTGCGTGTTGTTGAACGTGGCCAGAATGGTGGCGATGCCTGAGTGAACATTCTTGGATTTCTTGGCCTTAACGACCTTCGTCGGTGCGGGGTCATCGCTGGTCAGGAGTTCCTGTGCCGAGGGAGCCGCGACGTTTGAGGGGTCCTCCTCCTCTTCCGGCTTGTCCTCCTCTTTTGACTCGGGCTTGGCCTCCGCCTTGGGAGTTTCCTTTGGCTCGGGCTTGGCTTCTTCCTTTGGAGCTTCCGCCGGAGCCTCGGCCTTTGCCGGGGTTTCTTCAGCAGGGGCTTCCGCTGCCGTTTCCGGCTTGGCTTCTGCCGCCTCGGGCTGGGTTGCCTCAGGTTGTTGCGCTTGGTTTTCTTCGTCCGCCATAATGGTCAGTCTGTTAAATTAGTGAATGCCTGCCTTGGCATTGGGGTTACTCTTTGCACCCACGGTCTTTTTCTTGCCCTTGCGTGTACGGGCGTTGGTGGAGGTGCGTTGCCCGCGAACCGGAAGGCCACGTGAGTGACGCATGCCACGGTACGATTTGATGGCCTGCAACCGCTTGAGGTTGAGGCTGCGCTCGCGGCGCAGGTCGCCCTCGACAAGGTAGTCGCCCTCCTGAATGACGTGCACGATCTTGGACAGATCGTTTTCATCCAAGTCCTTGGCGCGGGTGGCGGGATCGATGCCGGTCTTTTCCACGATCTCCGTGGCAATCTTGGGCCCGATGCCATAGACGTAGCGCAACGCGATGTCGATGCGCTTGTTGGCTGGAAT
>JAPPPH010000482.1:0-5435 GCA_028817635.1 Verrucomicrobiales bacterium
GATTAATAGACGCCACCGTATCGCGGCAGCGTCATGGAGTGCGGTGCTCCGCACCGCTATCGAACCGGTTAAGGGATATCAAAAGCGGCAGGGACTGCCGCACTCCAAGACGCTGACGCGTTCAAGTAAGTCAGTTTTCTTGGAGGACGGCTCGGAGAGCCGTCCCTACCTCTGCGGCCGGGCTAGACGTCGCAGATTTCGGCGGCGTGGCGCAGGGCGGCGATCTTGTCGTCCCAAGTCGGAATGAATTCCTGCGCGACAAAGCCGTCGAAGCCGGTCTCGAGGATGGCGCGCATCACGGCCGGGTAGTTGATCTCCTGCGTGTCGTCCAGCTCGGCGCGGCCGGGGTTGCCGGCGGTATGGTAATGACCGATGTATTCCTTGAGTTTACGGATGTTGCGAATGATGTCTCCGTGCATGATTTGCACGTGGTAAACGTCAAAGAGCAACTTCAGGTTGGGCGAGCCGACTTTCTTGATGGCCTCAACGCAAAAGTCGAGCTTGTCACCCTGATAGCCGGGGTGGCCCTTCATCGGGTGGCTGTCGTCGACTGAGTTGAGATGCTCCAAGCAGAGAGTGATCCCGTTTTTCTCCGCGTGGCCGATGACTTCCTTCCATGCCTTTACGCAGTTGGCGTTGGCCGCGTCACGGTCGATTTTGGGATCCTCCATGCCTACAAAAGTGATGACGCGCTTGGCTCCGACGTCCTTGGCCACGTTGATGCCGTCGATCAGTTTCTCAACCACCATCTTGTGGTTATTCGGGTCGTTCGGCCCCTTGGCAAAGCCGTGGCTGCCGACCAGCGAGATCTCCAGCCCGGCCTTGCGTGCGGCCGGATAAAACTGCCTCCCGATCCCCTCGATGCCGGTCAGGCCGATGTCGGCACAGGCGGCGATGAGTTCCTCGGTGGGCATGGGATTGAACGTCCAACCCATGATCGACTGCCGGATGCGCTTGTTTTTGATTTTGTACCCCTTGGTGCCCGCCTTGCGGGGCAATTGGGCACGGGCGGTGGCTGCGGTGGTGGCCACGGCGACGCCGGTGGCTGCCGCCTTGATCAGGCCTCTGCGAGATAAGTTCGTTGTGTTCATGTGTCGGTTTTGCTCTGCGGATTGAACCGCACCGCGCGGGCCAAGGCAAGCGCTTGGCCAAGCGCAAAAAAACCCGGACTTTCGTCCGGGTTCAAAATTGTCTGTCGCTGGAATTACCGGTGCTCGGCAAATCCGGCCCTCCAACTTGGCCAAGCGGGTGTCCATCCACCGTAATCCTTGGCCCAGTTGCGGTGCCAGTGCAGCTTCCACAATTTCTTGATCGGGACGTGCTGCACGGAGTGGTCGAAGAACACACCCTGTATACCGCCGTTGTGGCGATCCATCGCGAAATGCTTCATCTCTTCTCCGTAGCCGCTCCATTCGCCATTGTACCGGGGCGGCGACATGCGGCTTCTCATAGGACCGCCACCTCGCCACATCATGTCCATGAACAACGGGATGCGGTTGAGGTCAAACCCGGCGGGATCCCTCGTGCGCCAGTGCCATTCCTTTTTGCGGCCCTGAATGTCTCTGGGGGCATTGTAAACCCAGTTGTTATTTCCGTAGCTGGCTCGGGTCGGAATACTTTCACCACGAATATTTCCATGCTTGAACGAAGCGTTCCAGCTGCCAATTTGGGACCAGCTATCGTTTTTATACTTATCCACCGACTTGAGTTTGTAATTGGGACCATTGTCGCTCCGGGCCAATTTCGCCGCCGGGCAGAGAAGGATATCCTGCTTGCGCCAAAATTTTTCCAGTGAAGCCACCCATTCGCCGCGCCACCAGCCGGTCATGTTTTTCACATCGATACCCTTGCTAAACTTGCCGTCGTTTTCGTCGCAGTAAAATTGCCAAACCAAGCCCCATTGTTTGAGGTTGTTGATGCAGACAGTCTGCACGCCCTTCTGTTTCGCCTTGGCCAAGGCCGGCAACAACAGACCCGCAAGAATCGCGATAATTGCGATCACCACGAGCAACTCGATCAACGTAAAACCGCTCTTCTTTTTCGTGAAAACTCCACTCACCTTCATCGTCTGGCGGCCCAGCCTAGGGTTCGCCCCCTGCCGGAGCAAGCTGTTAATTCGATGTAAACCCAACTTGGGATTGCAATTCCGGCAGTGTTCGACACGCTGCTTGCGTTATGGCGGTCAAGCGAGTGAGCATCAATTGGAACGCTAAACTCAATGATTCCAAGGATTTACCAAAGTACGGCGACAGCGGCGACGGCAAGTTCTCAAAAAAATTCGGCGACGGCCGGTTCGTCATCCCCGCCCCGCTCGAAGTCGATGCGCTGATGAAAAAAGTGCCCAAGGGCAAGCTGACCACCATCAACGAACTCCGCACCGCGCTCGCCCGAAAACACAAGACGGACTTCACCTGCCCGATCACGACCGGCATCTTTTCGTGGATCGCCGCCTTCGCCGCGGACGAGTTGGCCCAGCAGGGACACAAGCGCATCACCCAGTACTGGCGCACGCTCAAGAGCGATGGACAAATCAACCCGAAGTACCCCGGCGGCATCGAGGCCATCCGCGAAAAACTCGAGGCCGAGGGCCACACGGTCATTCAAAAGGGCAAACGCTTCCTCGTGGAGAATTTCGAAAAGAAAACCATCGTCCCGAAACAGGGCTAATGTCCTTTTTTCACGCTTGCTCCGCGCTTGGCCAAGCGGGCTTAATGGCGCGGTGTTCGTCCGCTCGTTTTTGCTGCTGACCTGTCTCGTCGTCCTGCCCCGGCTGGACGCACCGGCGCTTGGCCAAGCGGACGCCCCGCCGGTGGATCTCAAGCGGGCCGAGGCACTGGCCCGGCAGCACTGTGCCACCTGCCATCTTTTCCCCGAGCCATCGTTGCTCGACAAAAAAACATGGGGCAGTCAGGTGATGCCGCGAATGGCAATCCGGCTTGGCCTCTCGCCGGAGAGCATCAATCGACACCCGGAAGCCGATGCACTCTGGAAAACCGGCCGTTTTCCAAGAGAACCCACGATCTCGCTGGCTGATTATCAGGCAATCGGCGCGTACTATCAGGCCAAGGCACCCGCCCAGCCGGTGGCCCAAAAACCGGTGGCGACGATCGGGCTTAAGCTGCCGCAGTTCACCGCCAAGCCAAGCCGCTTCCGCCGGACAGTCGGGGCGGTGAACATGGTGCGCATCGACGAGCAACGACAGCAAATCATCCACTCCGACGGCCTCAATCAATACCTCGATATCCTTGACTCAAACGGCAACCGGGTTGAGTCGCTGAAAGCCGGGAACGTGCCGGTCGGCTTCGAGGAAAACGGAGGGGCATTTTTCATGACAATGATCGGGTCATTTTCGCCATCGGACATCCCTCGCGGAGAACTGGCACTCGTGAGGCGCACCAACGGTCGGCTCGCCCGGACCGGGACGCTGCTCTCGGGCATCCCCCGCCCGACCCACACAAATTTTGCAGACCTCAACGCCGACGGCGACACCGACCTGATCGTGAGCATGTACGGCCACAACATCGGCCGGCTTTCCTGGTTCGAGCGGCGCGACGGGGGCAAGCTCAGGGAGCATGTCATCCTGCCGCGCTCCGGCACGCTCAGCACGGCGGTGCACGATTTCAACCGGGACGGTCACCCGGACATCGCCGCGCTGGTCGCGCAGGAACTCGAGGCGATGTACGTGTTTCTCAACGACGGCAAGGGCAAGTTCGAGCCGCGAATGATTTTTCAGGAGCACCCGCTCATGGGCCACTCGTCGTTTGAGTTAACCGACTTCAACCGCGACGGCAAGCCGGACTTCGTCGTTACCAGTGGTGATAACGGCGAGTACCCCTCGCCCCCGAAGCATTACCACGGCATCCGCGTGTACCTGAACCGTGGCGGGCTGAAATTTGAGCAGAGCCTCACCCTACCCCTCAACGGTGCGTTCAAGGCGTTAGCGCGGGATTACGACGGAGACGGCGACACCGATATCGCCGCCGTGTCCTATTTTCCAAACTACAAAACCACACCGCGGGAGAGCTTCGTTTATTTTGATAACGACAACGGGCGGTTCACGGCGAACACCTTCCGCACCTGCATCAGCGGCCGCTGGTTGACGATGGACGCCGGGGACGTCGATGGCGACGGCGACATCGACCTCGCCTTGGGCAATTACACCTACGGCCCCGACAAAGCCATCCATGTGCCGGAGTTTCTCATCAAGACATGGGAACAACGCGGGCCGCCGGTGATGATCCTCTACAACAATCTCCGCCAGCCCAAAACCGAGCAGTGACCGGTTTTCCTCGCCAACGCGCTTGGCCAAGGGCAAATTCCGCGCATGGCGAACGACGCTGAGGAGATTCAATACAAGGTATGGGCCAGCGACAACATGGTTTACGGGCCGGTAAACCTGGACATCCTGCTGGATTGGGTGGCTGACGGCCGCGTGACCCCGGACACGTGGGTGTTTGCCGAGGGCATCAATAGCTGGAAACCGGCCAAGACACTCCCCGCGCTGGGTGAGGCCTTGGCCAAGTACCACGCCAGCATCGCCCCGCTACCCACCGCCGTGGAGCTTGGCCAAGCGGAAGGAGCCATCACCGTCGACGATCTCCGGCAATTCGACGCCCTGGCCAAGTTTGGGCAGGAGGAGTTGGAGCAGTTCATCCGCCACTGCAGCATCATGGAGATTGAGGAAGGCGGTATCGTCATGAAAAAGGACAGCCCGGGCGATGGCCTGTACATGATCCTTGCCGGCGAAACCCGTGTGCGCATCGTTGCCGGGGGGCAGGACACGACATTGGCAGACGTCAGTGCCGGTAGTTTCATCGGGGAAGTGGCCATGTTTAGCCAGACACCCCGCTCGGCGGACGTGATCGCACTCAGCCGCTGCACCCTGCTTTTCATGTCTCACGAGCAATTCCGGAACATGATTGATACCGAGCCACTGCTGGCTTCGGAATTCCTTTTTGCGCTGGGTCGCGTGATGGCCGAGCGCATGGTCACCGGGAATCAACGACTTCAGTCCAAGGCCAGCTCCGAATTCCTCTGGCTCTGAGTTTAATCCCCCAAAAAAGCAGGCTTTTTCGCGAAACCGGCCATTGACTTCAGCCCGGTGCAGCGATAGGCTTCGCGCCCTTTTAGGAACTTAACACATGGTTCGAGTACTTTTAGCCATAACATTGATCGCCATCGGGGCATCCGGTTGGTTCGCATTCAACGACGTCAGCACTAAAATTGAC
Source organism: Verrucomicrobiales bacterium (assembly GCA_028817635.1). GTDB lineage: Bacteria > Verrucomicrobiota > Verrucomicrobiia > Limisphaerales > UBA1096 > UBA1096. The sequence goes on from JAPPPH010000482.1 coordinate 5,229, forward strand.
AATCTGTCGGACAAGCTCACTACCACGGAAGGGGAACGAGACACCGCCTTAAATCAAAAGAGGGCTGCCGAGAAGGAGCGGGACGACTTTAAAACAGAAGCGGATCAAGCCAAGGCCGCTGCCTCCAGACTCAACGATCAACTTGGTTCACTTTCGCAGGAAGTCGCCCGACAAAAGCAACGCGCCGACCAGCACGCGGCGAGCGTG
>JAPPPH010000482.1:5445-17943 GCA_028817635.1 Verrucomicrobiales bacterium
CGCCGACCTTGTCGAATCCCGCCAAATTAGCGAACGCTGGCGTCAGTTTGAAATGGAGTACGGCACCCGCGACTCCATCCGGCAACGCTTGGCCACGCTGGAAGGTGTCACCAATGAGCGCGACAACTTCATCCTCGAGAACGGCATCCTCCTTGGCCGCATCGAAAAACTCAGCGTCGAACTTTCCCGCTACACCGGCACCTCGGTGAAGGTTTCACTCCCTCCGGATCTCGCCGGAAAGGTGACCGCGGTGGACGCCCAATACGATTTCGTCGTTTTGGACGTGGGTGAAGATCAGGGGGTACGCGAACACGGCGAAGTCCTAGTCGGACGCGGAGCCGGAGCCGATGCCCAACTGGTGGGCCGCCTCCGCATCCTTAGCGTTGAGAAATCCCGCAGCATCGCCAACATCATGCCCGACTACAAAACCGGGGAGATTCAAACCGGCGACTACGTTTTCTCAGAGCGCAACTAATTCTCATTATGACATTCCTCAAGACAATACGACCCATCGGAGCTCTGGCCATGGCTGTGTTTGTCTTGGGCCTTGCCAGTGGTTGCCTAAATCCGGATCCTGAAAACAAGTCCGCTCAACCATGGAACAAACAGCGCCCATGGGAGCACGGTTTGCCCGGCGGACTAACCGATCGCCGTTAAACCAAACAACAACGATTTTTTTGCCGGGCGACCTGCCCGGCTTTTTTTATTTTCGGCGCCAAAAAAATGGTTCATTTTTTTCTTTCCCATAACCGGCTACTTTATGCTATAAATACACCGTAATAAGTGCCGACGGCATCCGTCGGCGTGTTGATTATGCGATTGGACAAACTGACAACCAAATCACAGGAGGCGCTGCAGGCAGCGCAGGAACTGGCTCACCAACACTCGCAACAGCAGGTGGACGGCGAGCACTTGGCATTGGCTCTGGCACAACAGCAGGACGGAATCATCCCCACCCTGCTGCAGCGTACCGGTGTGGACTTGGCCAAGTTTCAGGCCGACCTCGCGGCCGAAATTGGGCGCATGGCCAAGGTGCAGGGCACCAGCTCCGCCGACCTCTACCTAAGCCCTGAGCTAAAGCAGGCAATGGATGCCGCCCAGACGGAAGCCACCTCGCTTGGCGACGAATTCATCAGCACGGAACACCTGCTACTCGGCCTGTTGGCCAAGGGCGGCAACGCGCTAGGCCGCGTATTTAAGTCCCACAACCTCGGGCGCGAGGGACTGCTCGATGCACTTGGCCAAGTGCGCGGCAACCAGCGTGTCACCGATGCCAACCCGGAGGATAAATTTCAGGCTCTCGAAAAGTACGGCCAAGATCTCACCGCCTTGGCCAAGCAGGGAAAAATTGACCCCATCATCGGGCGGGACGATGAAATCCGGCGCGTGATGCAGGTGCTCAGTCGCCGCACGAAAAACAATCCGGTGCTCATCGGCGAACCGGGCGTCGGCAAGACCGCGATCGCCGAGGGGCTGGCCCGGCGCATCGTCAGCGGCGACGTCCCCGAGTCGCTCAAGGACAAAACCCTCATCGCGATGGACCTGAGCGCCATGATCGCCGGCGCGAAGTACCGCGGGGAATTCGAGGATCGCCTCAAGGCCTTCATCAAGGAGGTCACCTCTAGCGACGGGCAAATAATTCTGTTCATCGACGAGCTGCACACGCTGGTCGGGGCCGGGGCCGCCGAGGGCGCAACCGATGCCGCCAACATGCTCAAGCCCCAGCTCGCCCGAGGCGAACTCCGCTGTGTCGGCGCCACCACGCTCGATGAGTACCGCAAGTACATCGAAAAGGATCCCGCACTGGAGCGACGCTTCCAGCCGGTCACCGTCGACGAGCCAAGCGTCGAGGCATCGGTCGCCATCCTGCGCGGGCTCAAAGAGCGCTACGAGGTGCACCACGGCATCCGAATTCAGGACACCGCGTTGGTGTCCGCTGCCACCCTTTCCGACCGATACATCACCGACCGGTTCCTGCCGGACAAGGCCATCGACCTCATCGACGAGGCCGCCTCGCGACTGCGCATGGAACTCGACTCGATGCCGACGGAGATCGACCAGCTCGAGCGCCAAGTCATGCAGCTCGAGATCGAGCGCACAGCGTTGAAGAAGGAAAAGGACGAGGCCAGCCGCGAGCGCTTGGCCAAGCTCGAGGAAAACCTCGCCAATCTCAAGGAACAGTCCGACGAATTAAAGGCGCGTTGGCAGGACGAGAAGGCGTCGATCAATGCCGTCAGCATTGTCAACAGCCAGCTCGAGGAGGCGCATCGTGATCAGGAAAAGGCCGAGCGCGAGGGCGACCTGAATGCTGCCGCGCAGATTCGTTACGAGACGATCCCCGAGTTGGAGAAAAAACTCGGCGAGATGCAGCAGGCACTCAACGAGGCCGAGGAGACCAAGCGACTATTGAAGGAGGAAGTCACCGACGAGGACGTCGCCGCCGTGGTTGCCGCATGGACCGGCATCCCGGTCTCCAAGATGCTCGAGGGCGAACGACAAAAGCTCGTGCACATGGAGGATCGCATCAGCGAGCGCGTGGTCGGCCAGCAAAAGGCGATCGCGGCTGTGGCCGATGCTGTGCGACGCGCCCGCAGCGGTTTGCAGGATCCCGACCGGCCGATCGGCTCGTTCGTTTTCATGGGGCCAACCGGTGTCGGCAAAACTGAGCTGGCACGGTCTCTCGCCGAGTTTTTGTTCGATGACGAAACGGCGATGGTGCGCATCGATATGAGCGAGTACATGGAGCTACACACCGTGGCGCGTTTAATCGGTGCCCCGCCGGGCTACGTTGGCCACGAGGAAGGAGGCCAGCTCAGCGAGGCCGTCCGCCGCAAACCGTACAGCGTGGTCTTGTTCGACGAGATTGAGAAGGCGCATCCAGACGTGTTCAACGTCTTCCTGCAGGTGCTCGACGACGGCCGACTCACCGACGGCCAGGGGCGCACGGTCGATTTTCAAAACACGATTGTCATCATGACCAGCAACATCGGCTCGCACATTATTCAGGACTACTTTCTCGACGGAAAAACGAGCGATGTCGATCGGCTAGACATGGAGCAAAAAGTCTCCGACGAAATGAAGGCCCACTTCCGGCCGGAATTCGTCAACCGCATTGACGACACGATCATCTTCCACAGCCTCGACGAGGAGCAGCTCGGGGTGATCGTCGACATTCAGCTCAAGGCCGTGGCCAAGCGTCTGGCCGCCCAGCAACTCACGATGGAGATCACCGACGATGCCAAGCGGCACTTGGCCAAGGCCGGCTACGATCCGCAATTTGGCGCCCGCCCGCTCAAGCGTACTGTGCAGGAGCTGTTGCTCAATCCGCTGGCCACGCGATTGCTCGACGGCGAATACAAGCCCGGCGACAACATCCGCATCAACGTCACCAACGACGAACTCACGTTCGAAAAGTAACGTTCAACCCTCACCCCGGCCCTCTCCCTGTCCAGGGAGGGGGGATTTTCTTACCTTCAACTCCCGGGGAGGGCGTGGAATCGGCGAATAATTTTTCCGTCGTCGATGTTCCACAAAACGACTTCACCGTCGTAGGCACCGCTTGCCGCCTGACGTGTGGCGACGGACACAGTCACCGAGAGTACGGCTTCCTTGTGCCCGTCCCACTTGCGACTCTCGTCCTTGATATTGATGTTGAAAGCGCGGACGGAGCGGTCGTCCCCGGCGACCAACACCTCGGTGCCAAGCCGGGCGATGGCCATTGCCGTGCCCCGGTTTGATGAGGAGTCGTTCACTTTTTTTGGCCCCTCGATTTTCCAGTGGTGCATTTTTTGGTCGTCGCCAATCGAAAAAATCTCCTTCCCGTTTTCGTGGAACAATGCATCGCGAACATAGTTTTGATGCCCAAGATAACTGACAATTCTCGCGCCGGTTTGAGCGTTGAACACCTTTACCGTTTTGTCCCGACTCGCAGTAACCAGGCGGGAGTCATCAGTGTTCCAAGCCACGGAGTTGACCCAGTCGGAATGGCTACCCAACTCATGCGTCACCTCGCCGGACTCAATATTGACCAACCGCAGTTTATTGTCCGCGCTGCCGGCGGCCAGTCGTTTGCCGTCGTTGCTAAACGCGACGGCGAACACGACATCGGCAGTCGTAATCGGTACAGACTGCAGTTCGCGGTTGGCCAGATCGAATATCCGCACCTCTCCCAGTCTGCCGGGTTGGCCGCTCGCCACCGCAAGTCGTTGGCCATCGGGTGAAATCGACAGATCGTAAACCCGCTCAGCAATGTTGCCCAATCGGTCGAGCAGTTTGCCCGTTTTTGCATCCCACACTGTCACCTCCCGATAGCCACTGGCAAACAACCGCTCGCCTTTGGCACCGAACTCAATCGCCGTAATTGGCACCGCTGATGGATATGTTTTCGGTGCGGGCGGATGATTAATCGGCTGTAGCAGACCGGCCAGCTCCGCCGTCTCCGTTGTCCCGTCGAACTTTGCGCCCTCGACGATCCAGCGTTTCACCAAATCGATCTGTTTTGGTGACAGCGGCTCGCCGTCCTGCGGCATCAGGTCGTCCTCATCATCCGTCGTGAGCCGCAGGAACAACTCGCTCTTCGTCGGCTTTCCTTTGACGACTGCCGGGGCATCGCTCTTCCCGGCTTTGAGCAGGGACTCGAATGTGTCCACCCGGTAGCCTCCCTTGACTTTCTTCGGGCCGTGGCAACCCTGACATTGCTTCACCAGCATCGGGGCGATGTCACGGACGAAACTGACAGGAGCTTGGCCAAGCGCTTGGCCAAGCGACAGGCTAATCCACAGTATGACACACCCGAATCGACTCATGAAACGCACGCACCTTGCCCGTTTGGCCAAGTGCTGGCAAGAATCAGCCACGCCTGCCCCGGGCAACGCTGCCAATATGGCGCTGGATAAACCGCTCTATGAACTTGGCCAAGCGATCCATCTGTACCGCGCTTGGCTTGAGCTTGGCCAAGCTTTCCCATCCCGACTCCGCCATCTTCGCAGCAACCGCTCGACTGCCGGGATCGAGCCCACTCTGTTCCCAGTTCGGAGCCAGCCCTTGGCTGTCGAGAAACTTGACCTCGAACACCGTCAACCAAAACTCGCCGGCCCCATCGTCATTCAGCCGCCGCACCAATTCGAGCAGCAGGTTGTACTCTCCGGCCAACGGCGTTTGCTCCTCGGTGGCGCGTGTGATCAACCGAGTGGCACTGGCAAGGCAGTCGAGCAACTCGACGTCTGTGCGGAGTCTGGGAAAAGTTACCGTTAGAGCCACCTCACGGAGCGTGTGCAGATCGGATCGGCGGCTGCGCTGGAAGCTGAATTCGGCAACGTGAAACAGGTCTAGTTTGCCCTGAAATGCGGATTTGGGGCGGCGCGCCCCCTTGGCCACGGTGCCGATGCGGCCCATGTCAGGACTCAACCAATGGACGACGAGGCTGGTTTCCGTGAGGGGAAAAAGACGAAGAATCAGGCCGGTCGTTCGTTCATACATCTTTCGCCAGCAACCGCTCGGCCTCGGCCTTAAAGGCGGCCTGAATCCCGCCGGCGTTTTCGGGCGGCACCGCGCCGAGACTAACGATGTACTTGATGCCGTCGGCCACCGACATATCGAGCAGCGTCACCTTGCTCTCCGGCAACACCAGAAGGAAACCAGTGGTGGGGTTCGGCGTGGTCGGCACGAAGATGCTGATGATGCTCTCGCCCTCATCGGTCCTGACTTGCTCAGCCGTCACGAAGCCCACCGAGAACAGCCCCTTGCGCGGGAACTCCACCATCACCACCTGCTTGAAGCTCGATTTTTTCTCCGAGGTAAACGCCTGGTTGACCTGCTTGACCGTGCCGTAGATTTTGCCCAACAGCGGTACGTTGAGGATGACATAATCAACGAGCTGCACCAGTTTTTTACCAACGTAATAGCGGGTGAGAAAACCGAGCAGACCGGTCAGCACAATCGCCTCGACAACCGCGATCACCTTCCACCACCAAAACAACTCTTTGCCCGGGGCATCAGCGGTGGCGTCCTTCCAGATGTCAGTCAACTCAACTCCCGGAATGTATCGAAACGGATAAAGTAGAATATCTGAAACATCGACTGCCTTGTTGAACAACCAAAGCGCAATGCCGATGGAGATGATCACCGGCAGCACCACGGCCAGCCCGGTGAAAAAATTTCGGCGTCCCCGCCTGAAGATGGTTTTCTTCTGTTTACTCATCCGGCATCCGTTTTAGGCCCTTTGGCCAAGCGGCTCAAGGGAAAGCGGGATTCCGCCTCTTTCATTAATCGATTTTCCTCCCGTTTCATGATCTTGCGATTTACCGCATTGAGATCATCGTAGCCGCGCAGATGGAGAACACCGTGAATCAAGTACCGCGCCACCTCCTCCGGCCAAGTGGTGCCAAACTCCCGAGCGTATTCCTCCGCTACAACGGGGCAAATAAACAGGTCGCCAAGGATCGGTCCCGGCTTGGGTGCATCCCCCGGTTCCCAATAATCGAACGTGATCACATCAGTCGGTCCCTCGTGCTGAAGGCTGGAAAAATTGATTCGCGCCATCTCCTCCGGCCCGACGAGAAACACGCCCAACTCATGGCCGCCCAGCTTTGGGTCGGTGCCGGGCTCGGTCACCGACAATGCCCACTTGGCCAAGCGCCGTATAATCCAGGCGTCAACCGGGTGGGTTTTCTGGCGACTGCGAACGGTTAACGACATGACTCAAGCTTGGCCAAGCGCGGCTAGTCATTCGACTTTCGCAACGCCTCGTATGCTTCGACAATGCGCTGCACGAGCGGATGCCGCACCACGTCCCGACGCTCAAATTCACAGAGGGCGATGCCGTCTACCTTGGCCAATGCGCGCTTGGCCTCGATTAGGCCGGAGCGTTTGCTTGGCGGCAGATCGATCTGCGTCGGATCGCCGGTGATCACTGCCTTGGAGTTGAAACCCAGTCGGGTGAGAAACATCAGCATCTGCTCCGCCGTCGCGTTTTGCGCTTCGTCCAAAATGATGAAGGCGTTATTGAGCGTGCGGCCTCGCATGTAGGCCAGCGGTGCGATCTCCACAATGCCGCGATCCATTAGTTTTTGCACCTCCTCCATCGGTAGCAGATCCTGCAGCGCGTCGTGCAGCGGCCGAAGATACGGCGCGAGTTTTTCGTACAAGTCACCCGGCAAAAAACCAAGTGCCTCGCCGGCTTCGACCGCAGGACGTGTGAGAATGATACGCGACACCTTTTCCTCCTTCAACGCCATCACAGCCAGCGTCATCGCGAGAAACGTCTTGCCGGTGCCGGCCGGCCCCATGCCGAACGTGACATCGTGTTTCAGGATCGCGTCGACGTACCGCTTTTGGCCGAGCGTCTTGGGATTAACCGGTGCCTTGCGGGATGACGTCTGCAGCGTGGTCGTGTACAGGCCGTCGAGCGCGTCCGGCCCCTCGGTGGCCACGGTGTTTAACGCGTAGGTGAAGTCGCGATTGCGGATGGCCACCCCGGCCTTGAGCGCGCTCTCAAGCGATTGAAACAAGCTTGTGGCAACCGCCACGTTCCCCTCCTCACCCTCGAGCTTGATCCAGCCATCACGGCAGGTTGCCCTGACGCCAAGTCGATCATTCAGCGCCTGAAGATTCTTGGCTTCGTTGTTGAAAAGCTGCTGGGCAATCCGCGCGTTGTCGTAATGCAGCGTGGACGTCATCAGAATGTGAGAAACAGGAACGAATCGCTCATGCGCCGCCAATGTATCCCCCCGGGGAAACCGTGTCAAAAAACATAAGGGGTCAGTCCCAGTAATTGACAATTAGAGATTTCCTCTTCAATTTTCGTCCGTGGCTAGAAAACTCAGAGTTCAATACCCAGGAGCGGTGTATCACATCATGAATCGAGGGGATCGCCGCGAAGATATTTTTCGTGACGATGAGGATCGACGGCGATTTCTCAGCACATTGGGAGAGGTCTGCCAAAAAACGGGGTGGCAGATACACGCGTTCTGCCTAATGCCAAACCATTTTCATTTGGTCGCAGAGACTCCTCGGGGCGATTTGGTGTCCGGTATGAAATGGTTTCTTGGGACATACACCATGCGTTTCAACAGGAGACACAACCTCAATGGGCATCTGTTTGGTGGGCGCTACAAGGCACTAGTCGTCGATGGCAGCGGCAACGGTTATTTGAAAACTGTGTGCGACTATGTGCATTTAAACCCGGTGCGCGCGAAATTGCTTCGCCCTAGACAGCCGCTGGTGGATTATCCGTGGAGCAGTTGGCCAGAATATATGAAACCACAATCTCGGCGCTGGCCATGGCTGCGGGTAGACCGGTTACTGGGAGAATATTTCATTCCAAAGGATAACGCTTCTGGACGGAGGCGGCTGGAAAAGGCACTAGAATCACGACGCATGGAACGGGAGGGCGATGAGTTCAAGTCCATACGCAGGGGATGGTTTCTCGGAGACCCAAAATTAAAAAAAATGCTATTGGCAAAGATGGCTACAGACTTGGGAGAATCTCACGTAAGCGAGCAACGTAGGGAATCATCGAATGAGTTGGCAGAGCGGAGTGTCCGTGTAGAATTAATAGAATTGGGTTGGTCGGAGGCTGATTTGGCCAAGCATCGGAAGGGTGCAAATGGCAAAGCCGTGATTGCGCGAAGGTTAAGGAAAGAGACGACAATGACGCTAAAGTGGATTGCCCAACGATTGAAAATGGGTAGCGCAAGCACCGTAACGCATTGCCTAAGGACATCCGGTTGACGAATTGTTGATTATAGGGACTGACCCCTTTTGTGTGCCCAACTTACTCCTTGAGTTTCACCCGGTAGTATTGGCGCGGGTAAAGTGCCTTGCGGCGATCGGCAAATACTTCGTCCGAGCCGGTTCCATTGAACTTGGCGAGAGTTGTCCACGACTGAAAATCGGCTGTTGATTGAACCTCGTAGACATGCCCTTTGACAGTCTTGAATCGTAGGCTGAAGGGAAACTTTGGATTCTCGATTACGAGTTCTGGCGCTACTGGCTCGACCGGTTTTGTGGGCTTGCTCTTCGAGTTGCCCGGATGGGTCACCTCAGCCCCGGCGGTTGGTTTCCCGTCCCCGTCAGGATCGCCCAGTTCCACTCCGTTACTGGCGCCGTCCCCATCCGAATCCTTGGCCGCCAACACACGGCTCCAAAACGCGGCACGACTCCCGCGCGCTACCTCTTTTTCCACCGCAAGGCCAAATGCATTTCGCGGCCCACCGTACGGCGAAAAATGACAGTTGCTGCAACTAAATTTGCTACCGTTCGGCAACTGTTCAACGCGCCAGGGACGCGCATCTGCCGCTGCCACGGAAAGCAATCCGACCACTGCTGCCAAAAGCCAACTTCTTCTCAACGCTGTCATGAGGTGAAAACGTAGTTTAATTCTGCTCAACGAGCAATTCTCCGCACACACCGCTTGGCCAAGCGCTTGGCCTCAATCTTTTTACCGGACTCGCTGGCTCGTCCCACCTGTTTGCAGATCAGACGAGGTGGGCGAAGCGTTCGTCTTTTGCCAGCAGGGCGACGAGTTGCTTGATTTTTTGTGACTCAGATTTCGACGCAACCATGGTTGCGTCGTCGGTCTGCACCACAATCGTCTCGCTAATGCCGACCAGCGCGACCGGGGTGCGGTTGCGCGTGCGGGCGTCGAAGATGACGTTGTCCGCAGAATCGACCTGCACGAGGTCAGCCACGGAACTGTTGCCGGCCTTGTCGGTTTGGACATGGCGGGCAAGCGCCGGCCACGAGCCGAGGTCGTCCCACCCGAACACGCCGTCCGCACAGACGATGTTTCGGGCGTTCTCCATGATGGCGTAGTCGACCGAGATTTTTTCCAGCCCGGGATAGTCTCTGGCCAAGGCGGCGTTGAGCTTGGCCAAGCCGCGGACGCGCCGCCATTTTTCAGCGACGGTGAACAACTTGGGCTGCAGTCGCTGCAACTCGTTCGCGATGGTCTCGTACGACCAGATAAACATCCCGGCGTTCCATCGATAGTTGCCGCTTTTGAGATAGCGTTTGGCCGTGGCGAGGTTCGGTTTTTCGACGAATTTTTTGGCCGAGAAAAATGTCGATTTGAGAGATTTTGCCGTGGTGGATCTTAGCTTCGTCCCGGTTTGAATATATCCGTAGCCGGTTGCCGGCTCGTGGGGCTTGATGCCGATGGTGACCAGCGCCGGTTCGCGCTTGGCCAAGCGCATGGAGTCCAGCAGCACGCTTCGAAACTTGGCTTCGTCCGGAATTACATGGTCGGCAGGCAGGACGGCCATCACGGCGTTCCCGGATCGGCCACCGACCAATGCAGCCCCCAGCGCCACGGCGGCGCATGTGTCCCGTCCGCACGGCTCGCCGATAATGTTACGCTTGGGCAATTCCGGCAGTTGCTTGCGCACCGAGGCCGCCTGCACGGCGTTGGTGATGATCAGGATATTTTCTAGCGGCACGATCGGCTTCACGCGATCGACGGTCTGCTGCAGGAACGACCGGCTACCCAGCAGCGTGATGAGCTGCTTGGGTTTGCGCTCGCGGCTCACCGGCCAAAAGCGTTCGCCGCGGCCGCCGGCCATGATCACGATGTAGCGATCTTTTTTTTGCATGGTTTAACGAATCCCGGAGATGAGGTTCGCGGTGAAGTCCCGGACGTGCTGCACGAGATCGGGTGACTTACCCTTGTCCGCTATCTGGTTGACGATGGCGCTGCCAACGACCACAGCCTCCGCATTCTGCGCCACCTCGGCCGCCTGTTCGGGATTCGAAATGCCAAAGCCTACGGCGATAGGAATGTCGGTGTTCGCTCGGATGGTGCCTGTCATCTCGCCGATTGTTTCGGAGACGGTTTGCTGCATGCCGGTCACACCTTCGCGGGAAACATAGTAAATGAATCCCTTACCTCGCTTCACGATTAACGCCACTCGATCCGGCGGCGTGGTCGGCGCCACGAGATAGATCGGGCACATGCCGGCATCGGCCATCATCGACTCGTAGTTTTCCGACTCCTCCGGCGGCAGGTCGAGTACGAGCAAACCGTCCACCCCCGCGGCCGCGGCATCGCTCACGAACTCCGCCAGACCGCGCTTATGCAGGATGTTGAAATAAACGTAGAGGACGATCGGGATTGGCGAAGTCTTACGAATTATCGTCACGGTCTCGAGCACACCACCCGGCGTTGTGCCGGCGTCGAGACCGCGCTGGGCCGCCAACTGGTTCACGAGGCCATCGGCCAGAGGATCGCTGAACGGCACACCCAACTCGAGGACGTCAACCCCAACATCATCAAACGCCAACGCGAGATAATGGGTGGCATCCAAATTCGGATCACCAGCACCAATATAGACCACAAAGCCTTTCTGCCCCTCCTGTTTCAGGCGTTGAAACCGTTCTTCGATTCGGTTCATGCACGGGCAAAATGCCAAACGTTGGCGGCCGAGGCAAGAAACGCGCTTGGCCAAGCGGAATGAAGCGGTCAATTCCAGAATCGCCTTGGCCAAGCGCAGGCCGTATAACCGCCTCGTGCCCGACGACGTGCCCGAAAACGAAAATCACCCAACGCAACTGCTCCGCCGCAGTCTGGCCAACGGGCGACTCGGGCACGCGTACCTGTTCGTCGGGGGCAATATCGAAAGTCTGGAGTCCCATGCCATCGAGCTGGCGCGAACGCTGAATTGCCAATCGCCCACTGCCACCGGCGAAACCGGCATTCCGCTCGATCCGTGCCGCGAATGCACCGCCTGCCGCAAGGTCGACAGCCATAACTTCCCCGATCTCGATGTTGTCCGGCCCGAGTCCAAGTCGCGGGTAGTCACCGTCGACCAAATTCGTGGACTGATCCAAAAAGTCTCCCTCAAACCTACCGAGGGCCGCTACAAGGTGGCGATCATCAGCGGCGCAGATCGAATGCCGCCGGTCACCATCAATGCCTTTCTCAAGACGCTCGAGGAGCCTCCCGAGCGCACGGTGTTCATGCTGCTCACGGCGCACCCGGAGAAGGTCATCGACACTGTTTTATCGCGGTGCCTTCGGTTGAATTTCGAGGGCGAAACCGGTGTGCAATTGGACGCAGAGGATGAGGCGTGGCTGCAGTCTTTCGTTGGCATGACGGCACAGACCAACGAGGGGCTGATGGGGCGCTACCGGCTGCTTGGAAATCTCGTCTCCCATCTCTCCGCAAAGCGCGAAGGTATTGAAGAAATACAACAGGCGGCTTCTCCTCTGACCCGGCACGACGACCTCGAGCCGGCGCTCCGCAAAAAATGGGAGAAGGAACTCGAGGCCTCGATCGAATCCGAATACCGCGGCCAGCGTAGCCAGTTTCTCGCCGGGCTGCAGTGGTGGCTGCGCGATGTCTGGCTGGCAGCGATGCAACAGAGTCGCGAGCTGCTGCACTTTCAGGCCTGGGCCGATGCCTCCGAGGTGGTGGCCAAGCGGATCAGCGCCGAGCAGGCGCTGGAGAATCTTCAGTCGCTGGAGGCCACGCAACGCCTGCTCGAGACGACCAATGTACAGGAG
>JAPPPH010000311.1 GCA_028817635.1 Verrucomicrobiales bacterium
CTGCCGAGTACACGGACAAGCGCGGTGTCAAGATCGCCAAGGAGGCCTGACACACGATTCGAGCTTTTATTTGTCAGGCAGACGTTGGCCAAGCGGAGGATCGCGACCGATTGATCGAGTTTACCTGCGAGCAACTGGGCCGCCTTGATCTTTTGATCAACAACGCCGGCATCACCTCCATCGGGCGCACCGATATTCTCGAAGCCACGGAGGAGAACTGGGATGCGCTGATGGCGATCAATCTCAAGGGGCCGTTTTTCCTCAGCCAACAGGCCGGCCGCTGGATGCTGGAGCAACAGGAGGCGGATGATTCACGGCGTTGCAAGATCGTGAATATCTCGTCGATCAGCGCGCACACGGTGTCCACCAATCGTGGTGACTACTGCGTGGCCAAGGCGGGGCTAGGGATGGTGACGAAGCTGTTCGCCGCTCGCCTCGCGGATGCCGGCATCAACGTATACGAGGTGTGCCCCGGGGTCATTGCCTCAGACATGACCGCACCGGTGCAGGCCAAGTACGACAATCTGATCGAGGAAGGCCTGACACCCATTCGCCGCTGGGGTGAGCCAAGCGATGTCGGCAAGGCGGTGTTGGCACTGGCGCAGGACGCGTTTCCGTTTACCACGGGCGAAGTCATCAACGTGGACGGCGGATTCACGATTCGACGAATTTAACATGGCGATCAAAATCAACCGTAAGCTGACCGCGAAAAAACTCCTTCCCAAGCTGAAACGATTCTTTGACCTGTCTGGCCGGAAAATTCTGGCGATTGAGAAAAGCTGGCGTGCATCCAAGGGCACTCCGGTATTCACTGAGAAGGGGCAATACACCACACGCGGCTGGACGGAGTGGACGCAGGGATTTCAATTCGGCTCGGCGGTGCTGCAGTTCGACGCGACCGGCGATGAGCGGTTTCTGAAAATCGGCCGCCGGGGGACAGTGAAGCGCATGGCCTCGCACGTCTCGCACATCGGCGTGCACGATCACGGGTTCAACAACGTCTCGACCTACGGAAACCTGCGCCGCCTCATGCGCGAGGGAAAGATCGATGCCGACCCACGCGAGATGGAGTTTTACGAGCTGGCGCTCAAGGTCTCGGGCGCGGTGCAGGCCGCACGCTGGACGTCGATCCCTGAGGGAGGCTACATCTACTCGTTCAACGGTCCACACTCGCTGTTCATCGACACGATTCGTTCGCTGCGCGTGCTGGCAGTGGCACATCAACTGGGGCATTCATTGATGGGGGAAAAGGACCGGAAAATCTCCCTACTCGAGCGGCTCATCCATCATGCCGAGGCGACGGCGAATTACGGCGTTTACTACGGTGAAGGCCGGGATCATTACGACGTGCGCGGTCGCACGGCGCACGAGAGTATCTTCAACCTGAACGATGGCAGTTACCGGTGCCCGAATTCGCAGCAGGGTTACTCGCCGTTCAGCACATGGACGCGTGGTCTGGCCTGGGCGCTTTGCGGGTATCCGGAGCAACTCGAGTTTTTCATGACGCTGAAGGACTCGACGCTCAAGCCGTTTGGTGGCCGAAGAAAACTGACCGCGATGATGCTCAAGGCGGCCTGTGCCACCGCCGATTTTTATCTCGAGAATAGCTGTACGGATGGCATCCCTGCCTGGGACACCGGTGCGGCCAACATCCATCGATTGGGCAACTATCTGGCCAAGCGTTCCAATCCGTACAACGACTTTGAGCCGGTTGATTCCTCGGCAGCAACCATCGCGGCGCAGGGGCTGATTCGTCTGGGTAACTATCTCATCAACGCTGGTAAAAAAGCGGAGGGTACGCGCTATCGGCAGGCCGGATTGACCGTGGCGGCAACGCTGCTCGAGGAGCCTTACCTGTCCACCGATCCGAAACATCAGGGGTTGGTTTTGCACTCGATCTACCATCGGCCAAACGGTTGGGATTACATCCCGCGCGGCCGGAAAGTCCCGTGCGGCGAAAGCTCGATGTGGGGCGACTACCACGCCCGTGAGTTGGCATTGATGCTATTACGTGAGGCTCGCGGTGAGAGTTACCTGACGTTTTTCGACTACTGATATTTTGATGGCTGAGCCGTTTAAATTAACGCGGATTCCGACACTCAAGACACCGGAGGCATTTCGAGAACACGTTGCTTCGCTTGGCATCGACTTGCCTTGTGACGAGGCGATTCTCCCGGTCGCCGAATCGCCGCTTGCTGTCCCACTGAAACGTATCACGTTGAACGGGAAGGTGGCCGGAAACCGTATCGCCATCCATCCGATGGAGGGTTGGGACGGCACGACCACCGGTGGAGTGACGGAGGAAATGCAGCGGCGCTGGCAACGGTTCGGCGAGAGCGGGGCCAAGCTGATCCTCGGCGGCGAAGCCATGGCGGTGCGTCCTGATGGCAGGGCGAATCCGAACCAGTTAATCCTTTCCGATGTAAACAGGGACGGGATCGCCGGGTTGGTTGAGACGTTGCAGCGGGCACACGCCGAGCGTTACGACACGACCGACGACCTTGTGGTCGGTTTTCAACTCACGCACTCGGGGCGTTTTTGCCGTCCCAACGAGAAAAGCAAATTCGAGCCTCGTGTGGCGTATCGACACCCGATTTTGGATGCCAAATTCAAGGTCACCGATGACAGTCAGGTGTGGACGGATGACGAGATCGAAGAGTTGATCCGTTGCTACATTCGGGCTGCACGACTCGCCGCTGACCTCGGGGCGGATTTCGTCGATCTCAAGCATTGCCACGGCTACCTGCTTCACGAATTTCTGAGCGCCCACACCCGGCCGGGGCGGTACGGCGGGTCGTTTGAAAACCGGACACGGATTCTTCGGGAAATCATCGAGGGCATTCGTGCTGATGGGAATGGCATCGACATCATCGTCCGCTTGAGTGCCTTTGACTTTGTGCCGTTCCGGCCTGACCCGGAAAAATCACAGCCCGGTAAACTTGGCCCCGGCATCCCGGAGGACTTTTCCCACTGCCTGCCATACCGGTACGGTTTCGGTGTCAATCCGGACAACCCGGTCGATCACGATCTGACGGAGGCGACTCAGTTTGTTGCCCTGTGTGCCGAGTTGGGTGTCAAACTCGTCAATCTCAGCGCCGGTTCGCCGTACTACAATCCGCACATCCAACGGCCGGCGGCGTATCCCCCGTCGGACGGTTATCAACCGGCGTACGATCCGCTGGTCGATGTCGAGCGGCAGATTCAGGCTGTCAGGCGCATTCGCGAAGCCGCCCCGGCAGACATCGCCATCGCGGGGTGCGCGTACAGTTACCTGCAGGATTACCTGCCGCACGTGACGCAGTATCTCGTCCGCGAAGGCTGGGTTGATGTCATCGGCCTTGGGCGGATGGTACTCAGCTATCCCGACATGTTACCGGATGCCATGGCCAACGGTGTGCTGGCTCCGAGGAAGATCTGTCGGACGTTTAGCGATTGCACCACCGGCCCGCGCAATGGCCTGATCAGTGGTTGTTTTCCGCTGGATGACTACTACAAGTCCCGGCCCGAATTTGATCAACTAAAGCAGATCAAAAAAACCATCTGACTTCGCGATGGGGAGTCCGCACGAAACAACCCCGGCAAAAGTTACGGTTCACCCGAGCCAGTTCCCCGGGGTGGTGAAGCGGCAGTTGGTTGAATCGCTTCGAGCTGGTCACGTGCCGCCCAAGTTTCTCTACGACAGCGTTCGCCAAACACAAAAGTGGCTGGAGGTTCATCAGGCCCACTCGCCTTCGAGGATCGATGGGGATGTCACGCGGATTTACGATGCTGCGTTTGAGGATGCGCTTGGCCAAGCGCAGGACGGCGTGGCGGCGTTGGTCGGGTTGGGTTGCGGCGGTGGCCAAAAAGACACGCGCTGTCTGGCCAAGCTGCAGCCGTTGATCACGGAACTGCATTACGTGCCTTGTGACGTCAGCCAAGCGATGACGCTCGTGGCCCGGGAGGCGGCAGTCGAACAGTTGCCGCTTGGCCAAGTGCATCCGTTGGTTTGTGACCTGGCCGAGGCGGACGCCCTTGGCCAAGCGCTGGATGACCTGTTGCCTGGCGAAGCCAAGCGGGTGTTCACGTTTTTTGGCATGATCCCGAACCTCGAACCGGATGTGATTCTACCCAAACTCAGGCCACTGCTTCGCGGTGAAGATCAACTTTTGTTCAGCGCTAACCTTGCCCCCGGCTGGGACTATCGGGTCGGGGTGGAGCGCGTCCTGCCGCAGTACGACAACGCGGAAACGTGCAACTGGTTGCTGTCTTTTTTGACGGGGATCGGCGTGTCGGATACAGCCGGGCAGTTGGTTTTCGGAATCGAACCGGTCGACGAGTTGCTGCGAATCATCGCAGATTTCAAGTTCACCCAGCCGCAGGCGATAGAAC
>JAPPPH010000126.1 GCA_028817635.1 Verrucomicrobiales bacterium
GTAAGACTTTTCATCAAAATTCTGCCAAGCATCGATCGAGAAAAGAGTGCTTCCATTCCAATTTGTTAGAATATATTCAGAGAATGCCCCATGCTGAACCCCGACTTCTGCACCTTTTCCGTTCAACCCGCAACGATTGAGATAAGCCGGAAAATCTGCTCGAGTTAGAAAATCAAAATTCCTATTCACTGATTCGATCAATTAGATATTTCGTCCGTTTTTCCCAAGACCAGTCCTGCATAAACTTGGTTCCCTGTTCCCCGCGTAGTCTGGCTTCGTGCTTGTTTGCATAAACCCGACACAAAAGTTCCACGATCTCATCCACGCTCGACTCCCCCCAGTCCTTGGCGTACGGCAAGCTGGAGATCTCAGCTTGGTTTGTTATCGGATAGCAATTGTCGTCCTCAATCAAGTCGAGATGGCCGGTATTGGCTGACAGGATGCACGGCACACCGCTGGCCATTGCCTCCATTGCCACCAAGTTAGTCCCCCCCTCACAGCGGTTGGGGAACACGGCCACATCCGCCTGAGCAAAAACCTCCGGCATAAGGTGATTTGAAACCATGCCGTAGTCGTGGATGTTTTTTTCCGGCACACCGTTTTCAGCTATCCATCGCATAATGTCGCAATTCCCTGCATCATCAATCCGGGGAACATTTGCCACATGGCCGCCAAGCGTAATTCACTGCATAGACTCCGGCCATTTATTGTGACAGGTCGTTGCCAAAACGGCTTCCGGGTGGGTCTTCACAAATTCACGAAATGCGGCCACCACAATGTCCTGCCCTTTTCGGTGCTCCAGCTTTCCGCCAGAGTAGACGATGAATCGTTCGCCTCTGCCGCGTGGAACCGGTCGGAATGAATTCAAGTCCACCCCTTGAATGAATGTATCCACGTTGGTCAAACCATGTTCCCGCAACACGCGCATGTTCCATGTCGAACCACCAAAAAGTATCTCAAACTGGTTCGCATTACGGGTGGTGAAATCGTTCAGTGTGTTGTTTTCAAAAAAGACTATGGCGAACTCGCGACTCCCCTGGCACAGCGGCTTGACCGGGTTGTGCATTTCCTCGTCATGCAGCGAATTGCCCAGCGAATGGATCACTGGAAAATCACAAACCAGGCCGCCTTCCCCACTGTCCACCACCTTGGCCACTTCCTCTTCCCGCCGCTTCAGTTTATCGACGAGTGAAGTGAATTTATCCGATGCATGCTCCAGTTGGTCACTGGGATAAAGAGGCACCGCCCTGAACCGGCCATCCATTTCCATTTCATGGGACACGTTCAGCCCCGCAATCCCCCAACCGGAGGACAACGACAATTGCCAATTGAGGCCGAGCCAATTGTTCAAATGGCCGCTCGAGTTTGGTCTATGATACACCAATTTAGATTCGTTTCTTTTTACCGCGCTTGGCTTGTTTGTTGCTACGTTTCATGGCCTTGGCTAACACGATTTGCCCAGATTCACCCCGCTTGAATACGGAACCTGCCACCGACCAAGCCCAGTCGCTGATCGACCAAGCACTTGATCGGATCATCGAAGGCGCCTTGGAAAAGGCCGATTTGTGCCTTCAAAAAGCCAGCAAATTGGCGCCGAACAGCCCGGATTTGCAGTTTGCGCTTGGTTTGTTTCACGAGGAATCCGGCCACACCGACTTGGCGCAGCGACATTACGAGCAGGCTGTGCAGCTTGATCCGTGCCACGCCCAAGCGCAAATTAACCTCGGTCTGCTTCACAGCAACAGCCAAGCGCTTGGCCAAGCGGAGACCTGCTTTCGAAATGCCATCGATATCGCCCCCAATCTGCCCGAGGCTCACCTGAACCTTGGAAACATTCTCCAGCGAAGCGAGCAATGGCCCCAAGCGGAGGAAGCCTATCGCAGTGCGCTCCGGATTGAACCATCACTGGCCATTGGCCATCGTAATCTCTCGTCGATCCTCCTGTGGCAAAGCCGCCACACCGAAGCACTGCAGCACGCGCTCAAGGCGGCGCAATACGAACCGGAGAACGGCGAAACTTGCAACACACTTGGAGCGGTTTTCAAGGCCACACAGCAGATCGACAAAGCCGTGGCTTGTTTTCGGTTGGCGCTGGAAACTGATCATGCCAACGCCGCCTATCACACGAACCTCGCCGGGGCACTGGTCGATGCAAAGCGATTCACCCAGGCGCAACATCATTTTAAACGAGCCATTCAACTCGACGCCAAGCTCCCGGACGCCCATCACGGGTTGGGGATGCTTCAACTCCAGACGGGGCATCACGAGGAGGGTTGGGCGAATTACGAGTGGCGTTGGCAGGCAGCTCAACAAAACGAACGCCGGCATCAGGCGAAACCGGAGTGGGACGGCAAGCCTATCTCGAACAAGGTATTGCTCGTCTATTGCGAACAGGGACTCGGCGACTCCATCCAGTTCGTTCGATTCCTTTTCCAAGCCGCAAGGTTTGCGAAGTCAATCATCCTCGAGTGCCCGCCCACAGCGGTGTCCTTGTTTGAATCGATCAAGATCGACTCGCTGAGTGTCGTCCCTGCAGGTAATCCCACTCCACTGTTCGATTTTCAAATTCCGCTGCTGAGTCTCCCGAGGGTTTTGGGAGTGACTCTCGAAAACATCCCAAGTGACACTCCGTACCTTCGTCCCCCTACAGCGAGCACTCCGGTCGAAGCGGAATTCTCCAAACAAAAACTGAACGTCGGACTGGTCTGGGCCGGAAACCCTCGCCACCGAAACGATGCCTTTCGCTCGATGCAATGGACGGATTGTGCGCCATTACTCGAAACAAAACACACCCGCTTCGTCAGTTTGCAACTCAACGCCAGCCAAGAAGCCGTCGCAGCCATCGCACATTCGACCAGCGCGATTGATATGGCCGGACATTGCACCGACCTTGCTGCCACAGCGTCGATCATCAACCAACTCGATCTCGTGATCAGCGTCGACACTGCCATGGCACATCTGGCGGGAGCACTCGGCAAACCGGTCTGGCTGATGCTGCCGTACGCCGGCGAATGGCGCTGGATGACGGACAGGGAAGACAGCCCATGGTATCCCACCATGACGATCTTCCGACAAACCAAACCGGGCGACTGGCAAAGTGTCGTTCGATCCGTTGTAGATTCGTTGAAAATCATGTCGCTACCGGACAACATTTCCGATCTCGAACGGGCGGCAATTGAGGCGAAAAAAAAGGGACAACTTCCAACTGCCAAAAGACTATTTGAAAAAATCCTGACTCACCATCCGGGACACGTAGAGTCTCTTTCCAACCTTGGGAACGTTCTTTTGGCGCTTGGCGAAACCGGACGATCCGGCATGTTGCACTCATCCGCGCGAGCACTTGCCCCGGGTTCGGATCGCGTCATTTTCAATCAGGCCCTTGCCCTTCTCAAGTCGGGCAATTTTGTCGATGGATGGAACGGCTTCGAGCGTCGCACACGACTTCCACATTTTGAATTCTTCCGGGCACAGATGCACCAACCCCGGTGGCAGGGGGAGTCGCTCGCCGGGAAAACATTGTTGGTTTGGGCGGAGCAAGGCTTTGGAGATACGATCCAGTTTTGCCGTTACCTCCCGATGATAGAGCGCGACGGCGGCAGAATCATTTTCGAGTGCCAGCCCGAGCTTACCACTCTCCTGACCGGTCTCGAAGGCATTGAGTTGGTGTCGAGAGGCGATCATCCCCCCCCGCATGATGTGCAATGCCCGTTGCTCAACTTGCCGGGAATCTTCGGAACCACTCCGGAAAGCGTCCCCCTTCCATGCCAGCTTGGCTTGGATGCACCGAGTGACCCACTGCCTTTCATTGATCAAACCAAGCTGAGCGTTGGGCTTGTCTGGCGCGGGTCACGTCGAAACGACTCGCCCGAGCCGAGGGAAATCCCCATACCGCTCCTCCCCGAGTTGACCCGATCCGGTTCGGCTAAATTTTACTCTCTGCAACTTGAACAGATCGAAAGCGAAGCCGCTTTTACCAGTGATTTGATCTGGATAGACGAAGCGCTCACCGATTTTCAGGCAACGGCTCAGGTCATCCGGCAACTCGACTTGGTCATCACCATCGACACCGCTGTCGCCCACTTGGCGGGGACTCTTGGCAAGACAACCTGGCTCATGCTGCCACACGGCTCCGAGTGGCGTTGGTTGGAAAACCGCGATGACAGCCCGTGGTATCCGTCCATGCGGCTGTTCCGTCAACCTAAACCCGACGACTGGTTTTCGGTGATCTCATCCGTGAACGATGCACTCACCCTGCTCCCCACCCCGGCCGCTGCACGGCATTTGGAACAAGCGGAGGAAGCGATGTAACAAAACCAATCGAACACGGGTGGTTTGAATTGACGAGAGGGGCGTCTGACAACTAG
>JAPPPH010000255.1 GCA_028817635.1 Verrucomicrobiales bacterium
CACCGTGACGCTGTAACTCGCTGCATCAACAATCACTTTCATCGGCTTGCCACTCAGAATGGCCTTGCTCCGAGCCGAAGCGCACGCATCCATCACGGCAGAAATACTGCCCCCGAGAGGCGTCTCATTATTGTGAACCAACCTTGGGATGCCGATGGTCATCGCGATCATGATCACCCCAATCACCAACATCAGCTCGAGCAACGTGAACGCCGATCGACGCGAAATAAATGGCTGTCTTTGGGGCAATGACATTAAACGGACATTCTCTGGGTAATGGCAAACAACGCCTGCAAAATGCTAAAAAGCAGCCCGCCCACGCCGACAGCCATGAAAATAATCATCGCCGGTTCAATCAGGTTGGTCATGACCCGCAACTCCTGTTCCATGTTTTTTTCGTAAGTCGTGGCCACGTTTTCAAGCGCCCCGGGCACATCACCGGTTTCTTCGCCAATCCGCACAAGGTCGATCAGCAACTTGGGAAATAACCCACTCCGGGCAAGTGGTTCGGCGATCGATTTACCATCCGTCACAGCATCACGTGTCGTGTTGATTGCGTCCTTGAGAATCACGTTGGGCACCACGTCCGAAGTGATGCGCAGTGCCGTGAGCACCGGCACACCATTAGTCAGCAACGTCGACAAAGTCCGCGCAAATTGACCGAAGAGATTCATGCGTACCACCTTGCCAACCACCCACGCGCGCATCTTCATATCATCCAGTTTTCTTCTGCCGTGCGGGGTGCCCTTGTACCGAACGAACACCACAAACGCCGCCAACCCCACAAGGGCAAGGACGATCCAAAAAACCGGGCTGATCGCATACTCGCCCAGACTCATCAGAATCTGCGTTGAAATCGGCAACGCCGCCCCGTCGCCCATATCATCAAAAATACCCTTGAACTTAGGAAGCATGAACACCATGAAAAAAAGGATGATCGCGAATCCAACCAAGCAGACAATCAGAGGATAAATCATCGCTGAGATAAACTTCGACTGCACCTCGGCGAATCTCTCAAAATGAACTGCCAGACGACGCAGCACCTGCTCCAGCGCACCGCTCTCCTCTCCCGCACGCACCATGTTGATGGACATCTCGTTGAAAATCACCGGATGCTTTGCCATCGCTTCCGAGAGCGTCTTGCCCTCGGTCACGTCCTTCTTCAATTCATTGGCCACCTCTTCGCTGATGCCCTTGCCGGAGATGCTGACCATACTGTTCAGCGCCAGCGTCAATGGCATGCCAGAGCGCAGCAGGTTCGCCAGTTGCAGCAACCACGTGGCCGACTCCTGCAACTTCGGCTTGCGATTCCTGCCACGCCGCAGGCTAAACCCCGAGCGCGCGTTCTCGTTAATCGGTTTGGGCGCGTCGGGAGCCTTGGCTGCGCGCTCCGCCTTGGCAGCCTGCTTGGCTGCTTTGCCCTTGGCCGGCTCAATCGAGACCGGGAATAAACCGTCACGCTTTAGCTGCGACATCGCCGCGGCACGATCAGCCGACTCCAGAAGCCCCTGCATCACCTCGCCGGAGCGACTTCGCGCTTTGTATGTAAATTGTGCCATGAAAAAATCGCCGGCTTAGCCAAGCGGCCACACCGGTCGTCGGCTGGATTAATCACCAAAAGGGCGGAAAAGTTGCCGAAAACATTGCAATCGGCCAAGGCGAATTAGCCCAAAAATGTGTGTTTTCCAGCCCGATACACCCCCGAAAACGCCCTTACCATATGCTGCTTGGCCAGTTCCACCGCCTTGGCCAATGGTTCGCCCTTGGCCAAAAACGCCGTAATCGCAGCCGAATACGTACATCCAGTACCCGGCGGTGACAAACGCTTGGCCCGAGGTGCTGACAGCAAAAACTCCTCTTTTCCGTCAAAAAACAAGTCGATCGCGTCGATTGTTTTCATGTGCCCTCCCTTCACCAACACCGCGCAGCCAAACCGCTCATGAATCACCCGGGCTGCATCTCGCATATCCTCCGGCTTTTCCACTGAGAAACCGGCCAAGGCCGTCGCCTCAACGAGATTGGGCGTTACCAACATGGCCAAGGGCAACAAGCGCTTGGCCAAGGCCGCCTCCGCATTGGACTTCAAGAGCGGTGTGCCGCTGCTCGAAATCATGACCGGATCGACCACCAACTGCAGGCCACGCCGCTTGGCCAAGCGCTTGGCTACCGCGTCAACAGTTGCCCGCGAAAACAGCATCCCCGTTTTCACTGCCCGCACCGGCAATCCGCCGAACACGGCATCCAACTGCGCCTCGACCACACTCACTTTAGTCGGCTGAATTGCCGTGACCACGCTTGGGTTTTGCGCCGTGACACACGTCACCACACTCGTCCCATGCACCCCCAGCGAATTGAAAACCCGCAAGTCCGCCTGCACCCCAGCCCCGCCACCGCAGTCCGACCCCGCAATCGTCAGGGCTGATGGTTTTCTTTGCTGAGGTTGTGACGAACAATCTTGCATCGCCTACAGGCAAACTATCACGCACTCCAATCCCGGCCAATCATATCACTTGCCTTAAATCCAGTGATCGGCTTGGCTTGCCCATGACGAGCTCCGATGAAGCTGCCATCCGATTCACAGATCGCCGGAAAGAAATTAACCAACTACCTCCTCAGGCAGCGCATCGAGGATGACAAGTCGCAGTTTCTCGCCCGAGCAGGATACACACTTGAAACCGCAGAACAGTTACTGAACGATATTCGCGACCAACTGTTGCCGCTGGAGGCTCAAAAAAATGAGCAGACTGACTACGGACCGAAGTACATAATTCGTGGTCGCCTCACCGGGCCGAATGGCGTAGCGTTGCGCGTGGTCACAGTTTGGATGACCGAGTACGCGACAGGCATCACCAAGTTTATCACCCTGTACCCCGACAAATCGTGAAGCATAATCTCTTCGACCGAGTCGCCCTGACCGTGGATGTGCCCAAACACAATCTACAGGTCGGAGACGTAGCCACCGTGGTTGAACATCACGCCGGCGCACAGGGACAGGAGGATGGGTACACTGTTGAGGCGTTCAATGCCGTGGGTGAATCAGTGGCTGTTGTCACTGTGAAAGAATCCGAGATCGATTCACTAAACGCCAAGGGCATCCTCCACGTACGACCTCTAGCGGCTTCAGCTTAATATTCCTTTTCCCACCAACTCAATTCCCCTAGATTGAATGTTTTGTCGAAAAAATGGGCTTGCACGAATGGAGTTGGTTTGACAGGGTTTCCGGCCTTTTTGAGAAAAAGGGGACTGTTTTGAAAGCTGAATTAAGTGAAAAAGCGTTAAAGTTGGTTGGCAATCCGAATGTGTTGATCAACCTGGTCTCTCGCCGTGTGCGCCAGCTCAATTCCGGTGGCAACCGGCCTTTGATCATGGAAACCGCAGGCCTGAGCACGGCTGACATTGCCCTGACTGAAATCATCGAGGGCAAAATGAGCTGGGAATCGGATCTGCCGACTCCCAAGAAAAAGACGCGCCGCCGCACCCGCAAGGCCTAAACGGGAGTTCGTCGATTTTCCATCAGCCAGGGGCCAACGTCCCTGGCTGTTTTTTTAATGGATACCATCCTGACTAATTCGAAAGCCCGCCACGAGTATCACATCGAGGAGACGTTCGAGGCGGGCATCGTCCTGAGCGGCACCGAGGTAAAATCCCTCCGCGCCGGAAAGGGACAAATTCGGGATGCGTTCGCCCGTGTGGAGGACAACGAGATTTGGCTGTACAACGCCCACATCGAGGAATATTCGCACGGCAACACTGCCAATCACCAACCCAAGGCCAAGCGCAAACTGTTGCTGCACAAGCGGGAGATCAGCAAACTGTTTGGCGTCGCCGCCATCAAAGGCAAGGCGCTGGTACCTCTTTCGTTTTACTGGAAGAACGGCAAGGTGAAGGTGCAGCTCGCCGTGGGACGCGGCAAGGACTCGGCCGACAAACGGCAAACGATCAAGAAACGAGACAGTGATCGCGAGCTGCGACAGTCCATGATGCGACGACGTTGATCCGCTTGGCCAAGCGCTATTATTTCACCGGCTCGACGTTCACCGCCTGCACCTTGAATTCCGGACAACCGGTCAGCCCATCGGCGGAGGAGCTGAGGACCCCATTCAGGCCAAGCTCCGGGAAGTGGAATGTGGTGAATAGATTCCCCCGTCGCAAACTGGCGCTGTGCTTGGCCACCATCTTGATTTTTTTGCGGGGACTCGATAGCCAAACATCCGAGCCGTCATCAATGCCAATCTCGGCCGCGTCATCCGGATGTATCTCCAGATAGTCGGTCGAGCTGAACTCGGTTAACGGCGTACGACGATTACCCATTCATCATGGTCACTGGTCGGCACCTATTCCATTACAACGCC
>JAPPPH010000197.1:0-13389 GCA_028817635.1 Verrucomicrobiales bacterium
GCTTCCTGGGCTACGGGTATATGTAATTAGGTATAAATCTGAATCAGGGTAATTTAGTTTCAAGACCATGAGCGGTCGCCAATTTAAAAACTAAACCGAGTTCTTATTTATTCACCCAGCGTTTGGCTTTCAACTCAAACCGCGGGAGGCTGTTGGGCTCGGCCAAGCGGATCGGGACTCGCAGCGACAGGTTTTCCTGAAAAGCGATGGCCAGGCGCTTGGCCAAGTTTTCATCATCGGCAGCTTCCGGCTCAACCTCCACGGACATCTCGGTAAGTGTGTCGGCCTGATTGATTTCCACGCGATACTCGGCGACTCCTCCGATGCTGCGAACGATTTCCTCGACGGCGCTTGGATAAACATTCACTCCGCGAACGACCACCATATCATCCGCGCGACCAAGTATGCCGCCATCAAGGCCAAGGTCATGTCGACCACAGGCGCAGGGCTGGTCGGAGATGGCCTTAACCAGATCACCGGTTCGATATCGCAGCAGGGGTGAACCGTGTCGGCCAAGCGTGGTTAAAATCAGTTCCCCGGTGGCCCCGTTTTCGACAGGTTCGCCGGTGTCAGGGTCAATGATTTCCGGGAGGTACGCCTGCTCGAGGACGTGAAGGATTCCCGGTTGTGCCGGGCACTGGTAAGTCACCGGGCCGACTTCGGTCATGCCGTGGTGATCAAAGACGGTTGCGCCCGGCCACGCCTCCTCAAGGCGCCTGCGAGTGGCCGGGATACTGCCGCCGGGTTCGCCGGCAACAACGATGGTTTTCACCGGCGAGTCGCTCAAGTCGATGCCCTCGGCTTTGGCCACTTCAGCCAAGCGTAGGGCGTAGGTCGGTGTGCAACAGAGTACATTAGCCTGATGGGTGAATATGGACCGCAGCCGGGCGGCACTGCTAAGGCCTCCGCCGGGAATGCTCAGTGCCCCAAGCGCTTCGCCGGCCTCGAAAGCGAGCCAGAATCCGATGAATGGCCCGAAGGAAAACGCGAAGAAAATACGATCCTCCGAATTGACTCCGGCTACCCCGAAAATATCGCACCAATTATCGATCATCCACTGCCAGCTCTCGGGAGTGTCGAGCCAGCGTATTGGTTGGCCGCTGGTACCGCTGGTTTGGTGGGCCCGCGTGTAACGTGACTGCGGGAAAGTCAGGTTGCTGCTGTAGGGCGGATGGCTCTGGTGATCGGCAACCAGTTCAGCCTTCGTCGTGAACGGGCAGCGTTGGCGAAATTCCTCGAGTGACGCGAGGTCAGCGCCCATTCCAGCAGGGCCGAGTTTGGTTTCGTAAAACCCATTCGCAGGCCGGATGGCTGACAACAGCTTTTGCAACTCCGCCAACTGGGTGCGATTCAGTGCGTCGCGACTGTCGGCAGGAGTGCGGGCCATGAGCCTTAATTTGTCTCGGTGATCGCCGGATCGGCAGGTGCCTGTGCGGCCGGTTTTGAGGGTTTGGGAACGTACTTGGTGACGAGGAACCCTCCCACTGCGGCCAGCACGATCCCGAGGATGAACATGCCTGAAACATTCCCCCAAGCCTTGGCTTTGGTTGTGTTCACAACGGCGTTCACGATCGGCGCCCCGGCGAAGATGATCGACATGATCACCGGCACATAGGCCACCGTGGGTTTCGGCGCCGCCCCGAACGCCAGCAGTACTCCCAGCGCTCCAATGGCCCCCAGCGTTCCTGCGATGAGCGACCATTGCCAGCCCTTGGTCGGGTAGGCCCAGAAATCAATGGGCCCCCCGTTGATTTTGAGGATGATCAGGGGAGCGAGAACCGCTGTGAGGAAATATGCCAAGCCGACCCAGAGAAATGCCATGATTCGGCCGTGATCGGGGTTTTCCATTTTCATTGAGCCGGTGTGCATGCACACGCCGTAGGTGCCCCAGCAGATCACGGTCATGAGTGCCCAGATGTACCAGGGGAGTCCAGTTGAAGCAGTGTTCGCGTCCATAAGTCGGGGGCAACTTACTGGCCGGGGGGCGGCAATTCAAACGCTATCTCGCTTGGCCAAGCGCCGCGAAGTACTCCCGTGCCCTGGCCATGACCCGAGGGGAGAGGATCAGGGCGGAGAGCATAGTCGGCACGGCCATCATACCGAACATGATGTCGAGGAAGTTGATCACATCGCCCAATTCCACAACAGCGGAGACCACAATCCCGATGAGGTAAAACAGAATCAGCGGAATCCGCGCACCCGGGCCGAACAGAAACATGCCGCACTTGGTTACGTAGTACGAAAAACCGATCATCGAGGAAAAACTGAAACAGAGCACGCAGATCAATAGCAAAAAACTGCCGGCAATAGGGATGCCCTTGTTGAAGGCACTGGCGGTCAGCAGTGCTCCATCGACATCGTCACCGGCCTCCTTCCAAACACCGGTGCTCAGGATGATTAAGCCGGTAATGGTGCAGACAATCAACGTGTCGATCATGGGGCCAAGCATGGCGACCAAGCCTTCACGGATGGGTTCAGTTGTCTTGGCCGCCCCGTGGGCCATCGCCTCCGTGCCCATGCCGGCTTCGTTCGAAAACGCGGCCCGCCGGACTCCGGTTGAGATCACTGCGCCCAATGCGCCTCCGGCAACGGCGTCGCCGGTGAAGGCGTCATTGAAAATCAAAACAAGCGCAGTCGGTACATTTTGAATGTTCGTGATGAGGATGAGGATGGCGCAACCTGCATAGAGGATTACCATCGCCGGAACGAGCCGGCTGGCGACTTTTCCGATCCGTGTAATGCCGCCGAAGATGACCGACCCGACACAGATTGCCATGAAGAGGCCGAACAGTGCCTTGCCCATGGGGAGGACGGCGCCGGTTTCATTGGTCAGCCATTCGTTCGGGATAAAAAACATATTCCCCACGATGGCGGTTAACTGGTTCGATTGGACAAGCGGTAAACAACCGAACATCCCGAAAAAGCAAAAGGCCATAGCCAGTGGTTTCCAGCGTTTGCCCAACCCTTCGACGATGAAATACATCGGGCCGCCCTGCGACTGGCCGTTGTGGTCGGTTCCTCGATACATGATCGCAAGAGAGCATGTAAAAAACTTGGTGGCCATGCCGACCAACGCACAGACCCACATCCAAAACAGGGCGCCGGGACCCCCACTTGTAATGGCAACTGCGACTCCGGCGATGTTTCCCATACCCACCGTAGCGGAGAGAGCGCTGCACAGTGCTTGAAAGTGGTTAATCTCTCCGGGGTCGTCCGGGTTGTTGTACTTTCCTCGCAGGATTTGGATGCCGTGCCATAGATAAAGAAAAGGGGTGAAACGAGAGTAAAACGTAAAGAAAAGTCCGCCGCCAATGAGCAGGTACAGAAGAGGCATCCCCCAAAGCCAGTCGGATGTTGATCGAAGCAACTTCGCAACGGTCAGTGGATCGGCTGGCGTGTCCATCGGTTATTTGCCCGTGAGGATTTTACGGCAGGCGGACTTGAGTTGCTTCAAGTGAGCAGTGCTTTTGGCCTCAAGATAGCAGCGGATCACCGGTTCGGTGCCGCTCGCCCGAAACGCCACCCACTCATTGTCCGGTAACAAAAACTTGAAGCCGTCTGTGGTGATGAATTGTTGCACCGGATAGCGGCCGATCTTGTCGAAACCACCAGCCAGCTTTTTCAGAATCGCCGCCTTTTCGTCGGCCGGTACGGCGATGTTGATTCGGTCGGTGTGAAACTCGCCGGTCTGTTTTTCCAAATCCTTCAGGATGCGGCCAAGCGGCTTGCCTTCCATCGCGACCAGTTCGGCCATCAACAGGCAGGCGAGTACTCCGTCTTTTTCAGGCACATGCCCGCGGATGCTCAGGCCGCCGGATTCTTCGCCGCCAACGATGATCGGTTCGCTCTCCATCAACGCGCCGATATGCTTGAAGCCAACCGGTGTCTCGTGGACTTTTACGCCAAGCAGTTGCGCGATGGCATCGACTTGATGGCTGGTGGGCACTGTCCGGACGACGGCACCCTTGATGCCTCGATTTTTACGCAGATGATAAAGGGCGAGTGCGAGCACCTGATTGGGGGTGAGCCATGTGCCGTCTTTATCTACCACGCCGAACCGGTCGGCATCGCCGTCGAGCCCAAGCGCGAGATCGGCTTTGCCGCTCTTGACGTACTTGGCTGCCTCGGCCATGCCGGTTTCATTGGGTTCGGGTGAGCCGCCACCGAACAGCGGGTTCAGGTTTTCGTGGAAGCGAGTGATGCGAACGCCGGCTTCCTCGAGGAGTGTGTCGAGATAGCCTCGGCCGGTTCCGTGCATCAACTCCACCGCGATGCGGAGCTTGGCCTTGCCGATGGCCTTGAGGTTGATCAGTTTTCGAATGCGGCTCAGGTACGCCGGGGCAGGGTTAAACTCCCTGCATTGGTAGGTGCCAACCACGCTGGTCTTCGGTTGCCAGCCCTTGGCCAAGAGTTTGTCGGCGTGAGCTTCAATTTTTCCGGTGAACTCCGGCGGGGCACCGGCGCCGTTTGGCATGGAGAACTTAAACCCGGAGTATCCGAACGGATTGTGGCTTGCGGTAATGTTGACGCCGCCGATTGCTTTCTTGTGGCGGATACAGAATGCGATGACCGGTGTGGGTGCGTCGCGATTGGTGAGCAGCGGTTCCAGCCCGGCCTGTTCAAGAATCTCGGCCGTGGCCAACGCAAACTCGCGTCCCAAAAAACGGGTGTCGTGGCCGATGACGACCAGCGGGCGTTTGCCGTGAATGGGTGATTTTTTGCGGCGCAACTCTGCCTTGAGCGAGAGGGCGAGTCCCTGCGCGGCCAAGCGGAGGTTTTCGAAAGTGAAATCGCGGGCGATCAGTCCGCGCCAGCCGGAGGTGCCAAATTGGATTGGGGAGTTCAAGTCAGCTAAATAGGAAGTTGGGTGCGCTTGGCCAAGCGCCAAGGCGTGGGGTCAGCTTTTCCAGTCGAAGGCATTCTTGCGGATGGCATAAATATAGCCGACGAAAAGGATGCCCAGGAAGGAAATCATCGTTCCGAAAATTAGGTTCACCGTGTCCTCATCGCCAAGCATATCCTTGTAAACGACCGCCCACGGATAGAGGAACACCACCTCAATATCAAACAGAATGAACAACATCGCAATGAGGTAAAATTTGACCGACATGCGCGAGCTGCCTTCACCCACGGCGTTCATGCCGCACTCGTATGGGGTATCCTTGGTACGGGTGTGGCGGCCGAGTGCCTTGGCGCGGCGGGTGTTGAAAAACCAACCTGCCAGCTTGGAGGCGAACATGGTGCCCACCGCAAACGCCACTGCGACGAGGGCGAGAAAAAGGACACCCAAGTACTGGTACAGTTGTGGTTCGCTGCCGGCTTCGGTCAAAAGCATGGCCAAAACGTACGTGTTGCCAACCCGGTTCGCAAGGTCAAACCCCGCTTGGCCAAGCGCTAGGCCGAGGTTACAGTGCGGCGCACCAACCATGACCGCTCTTCTGGCTTTTCTCCCAATCCTCGCCGTTGGCATTCTGTTGGTGGGCATTCGTCTGCCAGCCAGCCGCGCGATGCCGCTCTCGTACATTGTGGCTGCAGGTTTGGCGCTGTTTGTTTGGCAGGTGCCCAGCCTGCGTGTTGCGGCAGCCTCCGTGAAGGGGTTGGTGATCGCGTTTCAACTCCTCTACATCATCTTTGGGGCCATCCTGTTGCTGAACACCCTGCGGTACAGTGGGGCGCTAGCAGTGATTCGCAGTGGCTTCACGAGTATTTCACCAGACCGGCGGGTGCAGGTCATTTTGATCGCCTGGTTATTCGGTGCGTTCATCGAGGGGGCAGCCGGTTTCGGGACTCCTGCGGCGGTGACTGTTCCGTTGATGGTAGGTCTGGGCTTCC
Source organism: Verrucomicrobiales bacterium (assembly GCA_028817635.1). Lineage (GTDB taxonomy): Bacteria > Verrucomicrobiota > Verrucomicrobiia > Limisphaerales > UBA1096 > UBA1096. The sequence goes on from JAPPPH010000197.1 coordinate 5,833, forward strand.
CGGCGATGGCTGCGGTGGTGTCCGGGATGATTATCCAAAGCACGCCGGTCTCGTTCGGGGCCGTGGGTACTCCCATCCTCGTCGGCGTGAACAAAGGGCTCTCCGGAGACGCGACAGCTCAGGAGAAAATAGCCGAGATGGGCTTCGATCAATTCGATGCATTGCTGCCATTCGTCGGATTCAAGGTGTCAATCGTTCATGCTCTGGTTGGTGCATTAATCCCATTGTTGCTGGTCGTGTTTATGACCCGGTTTTTCGGTAAAAACCGGTCATTCAAGGAAGGGCTGGCCATTGCCCCGTTTGCCTTGTTCGCCTCGGTTTCATTGACCGTGCCCTACGTTTTGGTGGCGAAATTTCTCGGGCCGGAGTTTCCCTCGTTGCTTGGAGCGTTGATCGGCATGGCCATTGTGGTGCCGGTGGCGAAGAAAGGTTGGCTAGTGCCCAAAGGTGAGCCATGGGATTTTCCGCCTCGATCAGATTGGGAACGCGAATGGGTGGGGTCTCTGGAAATGAGCGCCGACGAAAGCAATCGGAACCAAACGCGTCAAATCTCCCCGATCACGGCGTGGCTGCCGTATTTATTGGTGGCGTTGCTGTTGGTGTTAACGCGATTGAGTGCGTTGCCTTTCGCCGCTTGGTTGAAGGCAATTGAATTTAAGTGGGCAGCTATTTTCGGGACGACAATTGATGCCGCTCTCCAGCCGTTGTACCTGCCGGGAACGGTATTCGTGCTCGTGTCGCTCATGGCCGTAGGGTTGCATCGGATGGGCGGCGTTCAGGTTCGTTCCGCTTGGGCGGATTCACTTAAGACTACGGCCAAGGCCTCGGTGGCGCTGGTATTCACAGTGCCAATGGTGCAGGTCTTTTTGAACAGCGACGGCGGGTTGGCGGGGCATGACAAAATGCCCATCGTGCTGGCCGATGGGATCGCCAGTCTGGCAGGCGGTGCGTATCCGCTGTTCGCTCCTTTGGTCGGTGGTTTTGGTGCGTTCGTTGCGGGGAGCAACACCATCAGCAACATGATGTTCTCGCTGTTCCAGTTCGAGGTCGGTGTCCGGATCGGCGTCGATGCCACATGGATGGTGGCGCTGCAGGCAGTGGGTGGGGCGGCGGGCAACGTGATCTGCGTGCACAATGTCGTGGCAGCGCTGGCGGTCGTCGGGCTAACCGGAAGGGAAGGGGACGTGATCCGAAAAACGCTGCTCGTTTTTGCCTACTACGCGCTGACGGCGGGAGTGATCGGCTTCGTTGTGATCAAGCTTGGCCTGCTTGCCCCGGGGTAGCCCGCTTGGCCAGGCGCTTGGTTATTCAAGCAGTCGGATTCGGAAAAAACGGGCGGGCGCAGCTTTGCCAGTGCCAAGATTGTACTTGATTGGTTCGTTATCTGCATAACCGACGCGGACCGCTCTCCACTTTGCCAAGTCGGGAGAAGCCTCGATGGCGTAACGCTGGGCAGGGGAGAGCTTGGCTGAAAACGTGATCTGCCCATCCTCGATCTTGGTTTGAATGGGCACGGGAACCGGCTTAACTTTAAGTGTCACAGTTTCGCTGAAAATCTCGCCACCCCTGTTTTTCACAAGAACACGATAGGTGCCAGCGTCCTTCATCTGGACATTTTCCAGCACTAGCTTGGGCTTGGTTTCCTCCGGAATGTTGAAGTTGGTGAACTGCCATTGAAATTGAAACGGAGCCTTGCCTCCCGGGTTGACCTTGAATGCCGCCGTCTCGCCGACGTTGACCGTGAGCGATTTCGGCTGTTCATCAATCGTGGGAGGTTCGAGGCCGGCCTTGACGGTGTTGATGATTGATCGAAATCGAGCGGCTCCCGGGTAACCAGCACCGTTATAGAGCACTTCCCACTGGTCATGGGACGGTGAGTTGGCGACACCATTAATGATGACAAAAAGCGGAATGCCGTTGCTCTTGTTGAACTGCCGCCAGGCGACACGGCTGAAGTCGTCCGCGACATCCTCCATGCCGGCGTCCTTGATGAACTGTTTGGTCCGTGAGGGGTTATCTTGTTCGATGTTGATGCCGATCAACTTGACCGGAATCTTGTTTTTGTTGCCGCCGCGGTCGTGAAAATACTTGGCGACATTTTTCTCAACATCGGGGGAGGTGGCCCGGCATGGGCCACACCACCAGGCGAAGAAATCGAGTACGACGATTTGGCCTTCGTAGTCAGAAAGGCGGATGTGTTTGCCGCCGCCGTTTCGCTTGAGGGTGAAATTTTTGGCCACATCGCCAACCTTGGTTTCGGCGGTCGCTTGGCCAAGCGAAACAAAAAGCAGCGTAATTAAAGCCACGCAGGCAGTAGAGTGTTTACTCTGAGTCATATTTGGTGAATTGCCCGAGGAACGTTCGGACGGACAAAATCTGACCCCGAATTCCGGGCGTGTCAATCAGCTTGGGAGGGTGGTTTTCCCTGATTCCCCGGTCTGCGATTTTGGGATCCCGGCCTACGATTACCCGGTTTTCTGCGCGGGTGATTCGATTCGGTCGGTCCTTCTTTCGGCTGGTTTTGGTTTTCGCCCGCCGATTTGTTCTGAGGGCGGCGCCTGCGCTGGTTGGGCCGTCGATTACGGGGGCGATCGGGGTTGCCACCCGGATTGAGTTGGTTCTCGGAGTTGGCGATGATGGTGCAAACTGCAGCGTCGCCGGTGACGTTGGTGGTGGTTCGCAACATATCGAGGATGCGATCCACACCAAGAATCAGCGCCACGCCCTCCCCGGGTATTCCGACCGCCTCGAGAATGATGACCAGCATGATGATGCCGGCCCCGGGGACGGCTGCCGTTCCGATGGAAGCCATCACCGCAGTCAGTATGATCGTGAGCTGTGCCGTCATATCGAGCGACATGCCGGTCGCTTGAGCGATGAAAACGGCGGCGACGGCCTGATACAGCGCCGTGCCGTCCATGTTAATAGTGGCGCCCAGTGGCAGCACGAACGAGGTGGTCTCCTTTGATGTGCCCAGTTTTTCGCGGCACTGCCGCATGGTCACCGGGAGGGTTGCGCCGCTTGAACTGGTGGAGAATGCCAACAGTTGTGCAGGAGCAATCGCCTTGAAAAATTGCCCGACTTTTACCGGGGTCAGGAGCCTGAGTAAACCGAGGTAGACAAGTCCGATGTGCAGGGCAAAGCCGATGATCACCGCGATGCAGTAATAGCCAAGCGCTCCAAGTATCTCGGCAACCTGACTGAGGTCTGTTTGGCCACTGTCGTCGACAGCGAGTGTGGTAATGGTTTTGGTGATCAATGCGAAGACGCCCAGCGGCGCCATGAGCATGATCATGTTGACCAGCTTGATGACCACGGCCTGAAGACCCTCGAATAAAGAGAGGACCGGTCTTCGTTGTTCCTGGTTGACCTGAACCAGCGCGATACCGATGAGCAATGAGACGAATACCAACTGGAGCATGTTGCTGTTGCTCGAGGCGGAACCGAAAAAGTTGTCCGGCACCATGTCGATCAACGGTTGCAGTGGGCCTCGTTCGCCTACTATTTCTGCTGTCTCGCTTTTGCTTGAGGCGGTGGACTGGTGCTGCGCCTTGAGTTCTTCCCTGGTTTTCTCGGGTAGTTTTTCGCCCGGCTTGATGACATTGACGACCAGCAACCCGATGGTTACGGCCACAGCGGTCGTGGCGATGTACAGGCCGATGGTCTTACCGCCCATGCGGGACAGTTTTTTGAAATCAGAAAGCGAAGCCACGCCGGCGACCAGCGAGGTGAGCACGAGCGGCACGGCGATCAACTTGAGCAGGTTCATGAAGATATCGCCAAATGGCACGATCCAGTCGTTTGCGAATTCGCTCCATTGAAATTTCGCGGCGATGATGCCAAAGATCAGTCCGAGCACCATCCCGAGGATGATCTGCCAGTGAAGTTGACGATACCATTTCATGACCCAAAGGGGCGCAGAGTAGGGAGGAAGCGGGGTGGCGGGAAGAAAAGATTACGCTTCGTCGCTTGGCTTGGTCGGCTGCGAATCGAGTCGTTTTTCGAGTTCGCGGACGCGCTTGGCCAAGTCGGGCAGTTTCTTGACGGCAACGATCTGGCGCTTGGCCTCCGAGGCGGGCATGGCTGGGTAGCCCATGTATTGTTGGTTGCCCTCGAGATCGTTGATGACACCTGACTTGGCGGCGACAACGCTCTTGGGGCCGATTTTCAAATGCCCCGCCACACCGGCTTGGCCCGCGAGGATTGAGTAGGCCCCGATATCGCTGCTTCCGCCGATCCCGTTCTGGGCGATGATAATGCAGTGCTCGCCGATCACGACGTTGTGCCCGATCTGGACGAGATTGTCGATTTTTGTGCCACGGCCGATTTTTGTGTCGCCCAAGGCGCCCCGGTCGATGGTGCAGTTGGCGCCGATCTCAACATCGTCCTCGATGATTACTCCGCCGACCTGCGGAATCTTGCGGTGGTGGTCCTGATCGAAAACGTAGCCGAACCCGTCCGAGCCGATCACCGTGCCGGAGTGGATGCGGACGCGCTTGGCCAAGCGGCATCCGTGATAAACGCTGACGTTGGGGAAGAGGCGGGTCGCTTGGCCAAGCGCGGAGTGGTCGCCGACGGTGCAGTTTGCCTCTAGGATAGTGTCATCCCCGATCTCGACATTCTCACAAATAACGCAATTCGGGCCAATATGTGCTGTCCCGGCGATGTTGGCCGAGTCGGCGATGACGGCGCTTGGGTGAATCCCGGGGGCGAATTTCTTTTCCGGAAAGAAAAGCGGCAGCACGCGGGCGAATGCGATCCGTGCGTCTTTGACTTGGATCACAGTCTTGGTTTTTGACTGAAATTCAGCCGGCGCAAGAATGGCACTCGCTTGGCTTTGTTCAGCCAAGTGGAAGAATTTTTCGTTCTCGGCAAAGGTCAGGTCGCCGACCGTTGCATCGTCCGCTTTCGCGAATCCGGTGAGTTCGGTGTCTGCTTCGCCAACGATTATCCCATCGATTTGCTGGGCGATTTCGTTGACGGTAAAGCTCATGGCCTAGCCGATGTTGCGTTCCTCTGTGATGGCGTTGTTTTCGCCGAGGACAATGACGCGGGGTTTGTGGGTGGGGCCGGATTTTTCATCGAGAACAGCGAACGTCATGATAGTCAGGCGATCGCCGGTCTGGCCGAGATGGGCCGTGGCACCGTTGAGGATAATGTCGCCACTGCCGCGTTTGCCGGGGATAGCGTAGGTCTCGAAACGGTTGCCGTTGGCGAGATTGCCGCAGACTACGCGTTCGTACGGGAGCATGTGCACCTTGTCCATCAGGTCGTGGTCGATGGTCAGGCTGCCTTCGTATTCGACGTTGGCATCTGTGACCAACGCCCGGTGAATCTTGGATCTGAGCAGATGAATCTGCATGGATGTAACTTGGTGTTCAACCGGTCGGTTGTCCTCCCTTCCGGATTATTCCCCTAGTTGAAATCTTGAAGTGATTTCAATCGTCCCCCATTGGGAAGGCAAGCAGCGTTGACTTGCCGAACGGCGGCCACTATAAAGCCGCTTCTCTTTTAGGCAATCAACTTTCCTAATTACCAACTGATTTTTAGCATTTTTAAGTGATGAAAAGAAAACTTCGTTACGGAATGGTCGGTGGCGGCCGGGGAGCCTTCATTGGGTCGGTGCACCGCAATGCGGCGAACTTGGACGGCCAGATCGAGCTGGTGGCCGGGGCGTTTTCGTCCGACCCCAAAAAGTCAAAACAGTCCGGCAAGGATTTTCACGTCGACCCTTCGCGTGTGTACGGCAGCTATCAGGAGATGGCCAAGGCAGAGGCCGCGTTGCCTGCGGATCAACGAATCGATTTCGTCAGTATCGTGGTGCAGAACTACCTGCATTTTGACGTCGCCAAAACTTTTCTTCAGGCCGGCATCAATGTCATTTGCGACAAGCCTGTGACGTACACGCTCGAGGAGGCCCGTGAACTGCGTAAGATCATCAAGAAAAGCAAAAAGGTGTTTGCGCTGACCCACAACTACACCGGTTATCCCATGGTCAAATTGGCCAAGGAGATGGTGGCCAAGGGCGATTTGGGTGACATTATCAAGGTGGTTTGCGAGTACCCGCAGGGCTACGCGATCACGGCGTTGACCGGCGAGGACAAGTCTATCGCCAACTGGCGTGCGAATCCGAAAGTGGCCGGGATTTCCAACTGCATGGGAGACATTGGCACGCATGCGGAGAACCTCGTCCACTACATCACCGGACTGCAGATCGATTCTCTTTGCGCGGATCTTAGTGTGAACATTCCGGGCCGCGTGCTGGATGACGACGGTAATGTGCTTGTCCGGTTCAAGGGCGGAGCACGCGGTATCATCTACGCGTCACAGGTCTCGAACGGAGACGAGAACGACCTCAATATCCGTGTTTACGGAACCAAGAAATCGCTGGAATGGCATCAGGAGGAGCCGAATGATTTAATCGTCAAGGATGCGCGTGCGCCGAGACAGATCTATCGCCGCGGAAATTCCTACATCGGGGGCGCCGCCGCCGCGAATACACGAATCCCTTTCGGCCATCCGGAAGGATTCATCGAGGCGTTTGCCAACGTGTATAACGCCGCTGCTGAGGCGATTCGTGATGAAGTTGCCGGGAAGTTTCCGCGAAAGAAGGGCTACGATTTTCCGGACATCAACGATGGGATCATCGGGATGGCGTTTATCGAGACGGTTGTGAAAAGTTCGAAGTCCAAGGATAAGTGGGTGAAATTCCCCCGCGTATAAATTGTCATGGCTACCAAAGTTGGAATAATCGGCGCAGGCGGAATGCTGCAATACCATGCGGGAGGTTTCCGTGCTGGCGGGGCAGATATCGTCGCCATTTGCGATGTAAACGAGGCGGCAGCCGGCAAGGCGGCGGCAGATCTCGGAGTGGACAATGTCTTCGGGGATGTGGCCGACATGTTGCAAAAACTACCCGAGTTGGACGCAGTCAGCGTCATCACGCCAAACCGGTTTCACAAACCGTTGGCGGTGCAGTTACTCGAGGCAGGGAAGCATGTCTTTTGTGAAAAACCACCGGCGTTGAATGCGGCTGAAGTCGCCGAGATGAAGGCGGCCGCCGAGGCGGCAGGCAAGGTGTTGATGTTTGATTTCAACAACCGCGCACGGCCCGAGTCGTATGCCCTGATGGATTACATCAAGGCAGGGGACGTTGGGGACATCAACTCGGCTCAGGCCAAGTGGATTCGCCGGACTGGTATTCCCGGTTTTGGTGGTTGGTTCACCAACAAGGAATTGTCCGGCGGAGGGCCGGTGATTGATTTGCTGCACATGATCGACTTGGCGCTTTTTTACATGGGCTATCCTGAGCCTCAGCACGTCCTCGCCCAAACCTTCAATGACTTCATCGAAAACAAGGCGTTCAAGGGGCCGTGGGGCATCCCGGATGTTGCCGATGGCGTTACGGATGTTGAGAGTGCGGCGCATGGGTTCGTTCGGTTCACAACCGGTCAGGTGCTTTCCTATCAGGTTTCGTGGGCGGAAATGAACAAGCGCGAGGAAGTGTCCGTGACGTTTCAGGGCAAAAAGGCCGGCGGCATGATACGACGTTTGTTC
>JAPPPH010000197.1:13399-17841 GCA_028817635.1 Verrucomicrobiales bacterium
AATGCGCACGGCCTTGATGAGACGGCGGTGGACGACTGCGAGTTGTATGTCCAGGAGAACGGCCGATCCGTGAACCGTTCCATCATCACCGAGCCGAACGAGGACATGGGGCGGATTCGCGCCGCACAAAACTTTGTGCTCACGGTGGAGGATGAAGAAGAACCGTTGAACACCCCAGATCAAGCACTGTCATTGATGAAGATCATTGATGCGACGTACGAGTCGGCTTCAACCGGCCAACCAATCGCGATCTCCTGATGCCGGAGTAACAGATTATTTCGGAAGCCAATTTCGGTGGGCTTCTTTTTCTTATGCCAAAGAAGACGTTAAACATTGGCCTGATTGGCTATCTATTCATGGGCAAGGCGCACAGCAATGGCTGGCGTCAGGCACCTCGTTTTTTCGATATGAAGCACGATGTTCGGTTGCACACGATCTGTGGCCGGAACGCTTCCGCTGTCGAGAAGGCCCGCAAGCAATACGGATGGGATCATGCTGCCACGGACTGGCGCAATGTTGTTGCCGATCCCGAGATCGATATCATCGATATCAATACGCCGAATGATTCCCATGCCGAGATCGCGATTGCTGCGGCCAAGGCGGGCAAACACATTCTCTGCGAAAAACCGTTGGCGATGGATGTGAAACAGTGCCGCCAAATGCTGCAGGCTGTCACCAAGGCCAAGGTCACTCACATGATCTGCCACAACTACCGCCGCATACCGGCCATCGCTCAGGCGAAGAAAATGATTGAAGAGGGGGCGCTTGGCCAAATTCGCCACTACCACGCCCGCTACGCTCAAAGTTGGTTGGTGGACCCAAAGGCTCCGCGTCTTTGGCGCATGCAAAAACAATATGCGGGTAGCGGGGCGCATGGTGATATCAACGCGCATATTATTGATTTGGCCCGGTATTTGGTTGGCGAACTCGATGAGGTCAGTGGACAGATGCATACCTTTATCAAACAACGACCGCTGCCGGATAATCCCAAGAAAATGGGACGTGTTACTGTGGATGATGCGGCACAGTGCATCGGTCGATTTAAGAACGGGGCGTTGGTCAATCTGGAAGCGACGCGCTATGCGACCGGCCGAAAGAACCGGATCCACATTGAGATCAACGGTTCCGATGGCTCGCTCGAGTTTAATCTGGAGGACTTAAATCGGTTGAAATATTTCGACAACACAGCCCCGATGGATCGGCAGGGTTTTGCTGACATCATCGTCACCCAGCAAAAGGGTGTTCACCCCTACGTAGGGCAATGGTGGCCGCCCGGTCACATCATCGGTTACGAGCACACGTTCGTTCATACCATCGCTGACTTCGTCAACGCTGTGGCCAAGGGGAAATCAGTGCAGCCGACGTTTGAGGATGGGCTGAAAAACCAACAAGTGCTTGAAGCGGTGGAGAAATCCGCCGAGACACGCCGCTGGGTCAAGGTGTAGGGAGATAAATCCGCTTGGCCAAGCGCTTGGTTTTTATTTGTTCTTCCAGGGCCACGGCTTGGCCAAGGCGGCTATGGCCCACGCCTCCCAGTCATCGACCATTCGCTTGAGGCGCTTGGGGTGTTTCTCGGCGAGATTGTTCAACTCGGTGCGGTCCGCCTCTATGTCGTAGAGTTCCCAAGGGCCGGTTGATCCCTTGGCCACCAGTTTCCATTTGCCGTCACGCATGGCTCGGTTTCCTTCGTGTTCCCAGTAGATCGGTTTTTTTCGGCGCAATTTTTTGCCGTTGAACGCACGGGCGAGCGACACGCCCTGCAGCGGGACGATTTCCACGTCGCCAGCTTTCTCCGGATACTCGGTTTTGGCCAGGTCAACACAGGTTGCCATGAGGTCGATCAGGTGGCCGGGTTGGCTTTCCAGTTTTCCGTTACGCTTTTCGTTGATGCCTTTCGGCCAGTGCGCGATGAGTGGGGAACTGATGCCGCCCTCATGAACCCAGTGCTTGTATTCGCGGAACGGGGTGTTGCTGGCGTTTGCCCAGGCCAGGCCGTAACCGTGGTAAGTATCATCCCCGGGCATGACGGAGGTGCCTTGACGAACCACGCGACCGTCACGGGTGCGCTTGGGGATCATCTCAGTCTGAAGCGCATCCTTGGCCATCGGAATGATTTTGTCCGGGTTGGTGTCCTTGTAGCGAATATCCCTTTGCCGTCCCATGTTTTCAGCACAGCCACCGTTGTCAGCGAGAAAGAGAATCAACGTGTTGTCCAGTCGACCAGTGTCTTCGAGCGCTTTCACTATGTTACCAATCCCCTGATCCATACGATCGACCATTGCCGCATAAACTTCCATCAGGGCGATCTCCCATTCCTTGTTTTTCGCGTCTTTCCAGGCGGGAGCTTTGCGATCACGCGGAGACATTTTCCATTTTGGGTCGATCAGCCCCATCTTGAGTTGACGTTCGTAACGGGCATCGCGCATGGCATCCCAGCCTTTGTCGTATTTGCCTTTGTACTTGGCGATGTCCTCGGGGAGGGCATGCATCGGCCAATGGGGGGCGGTGTGCGCAACGTAGATGAAAAACGGCTGATCCTTGCTTTTATGTTCGCGGATATAACGAACCGCGTGGTCATTGATTGCGTCGGTATAGTAATACGGGCCGCTCTTGGGCTGATACCCCTTATCTGTGATCGGTGAGACCTGTGTATTCTCACGCGTTAACGAATTTGGGTCAAAGAAACTTCCGGCGCCGTGGATGGTTCCGTAAAAGCGATCGAAGCCGCGTTGACGCGGCCAGTTGTATTTCGGCCCCTCCGGTTTGATGTGCGGAGTGACGTGCCACTTGCCGGCCATGTATGTAGCGTAGCCCGCTCCCTTGAGTACCTCGGCGATGGTGCGAACGTTTTTGTTCAGGTCGCCCTTGTATCCGGGGAGGTTGCGGTTGCCCATCATATGGCCGATCCCGGCTTGGTGGGCATAGGTTCCGGTCAACAGCGTAGCCCGGGTGGGGCAGCAACGACCGGTGTTGTAAAACTGGGTAAACCGCACGCCGTTTGCCGCCAATTTGTCTAGGTTGGGTGTGTTGATTTCACCCCCGTAACAACCGATATCACTCCAGCCCATGTCATCTGCCATGGCAATGATGATGTTTGGGCGCTTGGCGGCTAGTGTTGTCGAAGCCAGAGCCAGTCCCAGAAAAACGGGCAGACACCAGCGTGTCAGGGAAATGAATGTCAGTTTCATGATACGATTTTGGACGGCGGCAGTTGTACCCAAGTCGGCTTCCGCTGTCGAGGCGAGGAAAAGCCGTGCGATGACTGTTGTGCTTGGCTACATTTCGGCATGCACAATTTCAGAGTGTGGATAACGCTTGGCCTGTTGGTCTCGATCACGAGTGCGCTTGGCCAAGCGTTGCCCTCTGCGGAACCACTCGATGCCAAGCGCTTGGCCAAGCAGATTCGGGATTCGATTGTGGTGCTGACCCAATTCGGTCGGGACGACAACGAAGAGGGTGTCGGCACCGGTTTCGTCGTTTCTGCTGACGGGTTGATCGCGACGAGCCTTCATGTGATCGGGGAAGGGCGGCCGGTACAGGTTCGCCTGGCCAACGGGGATGAACTGGAGGTGACGGAGGTGCATGCGTGGGATCGCGCACTGGATCTGGCCATTTTGCGGGTCAACAAAACCGGACTGACTCCGTTGCCGATCGGGGATTCTTCGAGGTTGAGCCAAGGCTCTCCCGTCGTGGCGATGGGAACGCCTCACGGGTTGGAGTTTAGTTTTGTCCAGGGTGTCCTGTCTGCCCGGCGCACTCTTGAAAATGTAGAGTTGTTGCAGGTGGCTTTACCGATCGAGCCGGGAAACAGTGGGGGTCCGATGTTGGATCTGCACGGAAGGGTCCACGGAGTGATCACGTTGAAGTCACTCGTCACGGACAACCTTGGTTTTGCTGTGCCGTCAAACCTTCTCAAACCGCTTCTCGAAAAACCAAACCCGGTGCCGATCAAGCGCTGGATGACGATCGGGCAACTCAACCCGAAGGAGTGGACGACAGTCTTTGGTGGGCATTGGCGAAGAAAGGGCGGGGGGATTCACGTCAGCCATGCCGGTGAGGGTTTTGGCGGACGTGCCCTCTGTCTCTCCACTCGAGATGTACCGGAGACCCCGTTTGAGTTGGCGGTTGAGGTGAGGCTCGAAGATGGGTCCGGAGCGGCAGGTTTGGCCTGGGCGGCGGATGGCGGGGATCGGCATTACGGTTTTTACCCAAGCGCAGGGCAGATGCGTCTTACCCGGTTCGACGGGGCCAATGTCTTTTCGTGGACGATTCTGGATCAGCGACTAACGAGGCATTACCTGCCGGGAGATTGGAACACGCTCCGGGTTCGGAATGAGGGCAATCGATTTTATTGTTACGTCAACGGGCACCTGATTTTTGAGTCAAGCGATCGCGGGATGAGTGGAGGGCGGGCCGGCTTGGCCAAGTTTCGCAACACCGTG
>JAPPPH010000036.1 GCA_028817635.1 Verrucomicrobiales bacterium
ACCATGGTGACTGACATGGTGAAAGAGGTGGGCGGCGACCGGGTAAGCGTGGTCGGCATGATGGGAGCGGGCGTGGACCCGCACCTGTACGAACCGGCCTCGGGCGACGTGGTGAAACTGCAGCGCGCCAAGGTCATTTTTTACTCCGGGCTGATGCTCGAGGGGCGGATGGCCGATCTGTTTTTCAAGATGGCTCGCGCCGGGAAAAAGGTTTACGCCGTCACCGAGTCGATCCCTGAAAAGGATCGCCTCGAGCCGCCGGAGTTCGAGGGCCACTGGGATCCGCACATCTGGGGCGACCCGTCTTTGTGGAGCAAATGCATTGCAACGGTTGTCGATGGACTCAGTGCCGGCGACCCGGCCGGCAAGGAGTATTACACCAAGCGCGGTGCCTCGGTGGTTAAATCGTACAAGGATGTCCGCCAGTGGGCACTAACGCGCATCGCCGAGATACCGAAGTCACAACGCGTGCTGGTCACCAGCCACGACGCGTTCAACTATTTTGGTAAGGCATTCGGATTTGAAGTGGTCGCCGTGCAGGGCTTGTCCACCGTGACCGAGGCCGGTCTGGCGGACATCGCCAAGATGGTGGACTTTATCAAGGGCAAAAAACTCAAGGCGATCTTTGTCGAGAGCAGTGTCAACCCAGCAGCGATCGAGAGGGTGAGTAAGGACGCCGGCGTTAAGATTGGCGGTGAGTTATTTTCCGACGCCTGCGGCAAGCCGGGCGAGATGCACGAAGGAAACGGCGAAAAATACGATGTCGGCACTTTTGTCGGCATGGTGAAGCACAACATCAACACGATTGTTGACGCCCTGAAGTAATTCGGCAAAAGACATGAGTCACACAAGAAGTCTTCTGTCGGCGATCATCGCAATGTCATGGACCGCGATCCAAGCCGGGGAGTTCACCACGTGGGGGAATGACAAGGGGATCGACATCTTCCTCGACTACTCCGCCGAAGTAATAAGCAACGTCTCCGGCGGGGAACGAACCGGCACGGGTTACAACGGGCTGAGTTCATTCGGCCTGGATGCAGACCTTGGCCAAGCACTTGGCTGGGAGGGGACAACCCTGCGTGTGAGCGGCTTGGATCTGCACGGCTCCGGTATTAGAAGCCGCGTGGGCGACATTATGGGCGTTAGTAACATTGAGGGGTACGGCAGTGCCCGGCTGTATGATTCGTGGCTGGAAAAATCGTTCGAGGCAAAGTCCCTCAGCCTCCGGACTGGGCTGCTCTTGGCGGATGATGAGTTCGCCACGCTCGACACCGCCGGCCTATTTTTCAACGAAACCTTTGGCTGGCCGGAGTTCATCTCGATGAACACATTCAACGGCGGCCCATCGTTTTACGTTCCCGCACTTGGCGGCCGCCTGCATTGGGAGCCAAGCGAAGCAATCTACGTGCTTTTGGGGTTGTTCGACGGGGACTCGTTTGATTCACCGGACGGCGACGACACGGTCAACCGTCATGGGCTGCACTGGGAACTAGGCAACGGCCAAGGAACCATTGTCATGGGTGAAATTGGCTATCGCCGAAACACCGGTGGCGAGGATGTCCTTCCCGGCGTGTTCAAGCTCGGGGCATGGCACCACGACGGCAGCTTCGATGACTTCGGTGGCGGCTCAGCCCACGACGGCACACAGGGCATCTATGCCTCGGCGGAGCAAATGGTCTATCGCGAATACGGCGACCAAGGGTTAGCGGTGTTCGCCCGCGCTGGGTACGCGCCGGAGGATCGCAGCGAGGTAGAGTACAGCTTCCAATTTGGAGCCAGCTACATCGGCTTGATTCCGGGTCGTGACATCGATACGTTTGGACTTGGTCTATCGTACGCCACAATCAGCAGCGACCTGCCGGGGCGCACTAGCGAGACTGTGATCGAGGCCGCCTACGAGTATATTATGAGCGACGAATTCACCATCCAATCCAGCGTGCAATGGGTGCGTGACCCGGGCGCAACTGGCGAACTTGACGATGCTCTGGTATTCGGCCTCCGGACCAACCTTAGCTTTTGATCAATGAGCGATACTCCGGCACCTGACACGGCGAATTTGCCACTGGAAGTACACGACCTGACCGCCGGGTATCACAAAAAACCAGTGCTGTGGGGCATCGACCTGCAGGTGCCCCGCGGCAAACTCGTTGGCATCGTCGGCCCGAACGGCGCCGGCAAGTCGACCCTCATCAAGGCCATCATGGGCCTTGTGCCACCGAGTAGTGGCTGGGTGAAGATCTTCGGCAAACCGTACAAGGAAAACCGGCAGCGTGTCGGCTACGTGCCACAGCGAGAGTCGGTCGATTGGGATTTCCCAGTGACGGTAATGGATGTGGTGATGATGGGCCGGTACGGCCACGTCGGCTGGTTCAAGCGGCCGAAGAAAGCCGACCGCGACATCGCCCGCGACTGCCTCGACAAGGTGAAAATGCTGCCGTTCGCCAGCCGCCAGATTTCCAACCTGAGCGGTGGCCAGCAGCAACGCGTTTTTCTTGCCCGCGCTCTGGCACAGGAGAGCGATGTCTACTTCATGGACGAACCGTTCGCCGGGGTGGACGCCGCCACTGAGACGGCGATCATCGCGCTGTTGCACGAACTTCGCGAGAAAGGCAAAACGCTGATGGTGGTGCACCACGACCTGCCGACAGCGCGCAATTACTTCGACCAACTCTTGCTGCTGAACATGCGAGTGGTAGCGTACGGCGACACGGAGGATGTCTTCACCTACGACCTGCTGCAAAAGACCTACGGCGGCCGATTAACCATCCTTTCCGAGGTGGCCGACGCCGTCCGACAACGGGCTAACTGACGTGCCTTCGCCGCTGCAAAACTTGGCCAAGCGCCGGGGCTGGGCGCTCGCGCTTGGCCTGCTCGCGTTTGGCCTGTTGCTGCCGGAATGCGCCTGGGCGGCGAAGATCAGTGACGTGGCGGAGGAATCCTCGCTTGGTCAACAGGCTTTGCGGTTCCTGTCTTTCAGCGATCCCGCAGTGCGCTACGCCGTCGCCGGGGCGGTGCTTTTAGGCATCTCGTGCGGTCTGCTTGGCTGCTTCATCGTGGTGCGCAAGATGGCGCTGGTTGGTGACACCCTGTCGCACGCAGTGCTGCCGGGCGTGGCGCTTGGCTTCCTGTTTTCCGGGGTCGATGCGAGCGGCCTGCTGGACTGGGATTTCGACGTCAACTCCATCCGGAAAAACCCGACTCTCATTTTCATCGGCGCGGTGATCGCAGGGTTCATTGGCACTTTCTTAGTGATTTACCTCCGACAGAAGAACCGTATCAAGGAGGACACCGCGCTTGGCCTGACGCTGGCCTCATTTTTCGCCATCGGCGTATGCCTGCTGACGATGATCCAGAGGTTGCCGACCGGCAACAAGAGCGGCATCGACAAGTTCATGTTCGGTCAGGCGGCGGCAATCGGGGAGGACGACATTAGGCTGATGGCCGGTGTCACGATTCTCATCATCTCGGCGGTGTACCTTTTTTACAAGGAGCTGCTGGTGACCAGTTTTGACGCAGGCTTCGCCCGGGCCATCGCGCTGCCGAGCCAATGGATTCATCACCTGCTGATGTTGCTCGTGGCGTTTGCGGTGGTGATCGCGCTGCAGGCAGTGGGCGTGGTGCTGGTGTCGGCGATGCTGATCACCCCGGCGGCGGCAGCCTATCTGCTGACCGATCGCATGCACCGCATGCTGCTTTATGCCGTGGGCTTCGGCGTGGCGTCCGGCGTGCTCGGTGCGTTTGTCTCCTTTTTACGCCCTAACATCCCGACCGGACCGTGCATGGTGCTCGGCGCCAGCGCGGTGTTCGCCGTCGCGTTTTTCGCCGGGCCAAGGCACGGCGTGCTGACGCGCTGGCTGCGGCATCGCTCACGCTCAAAACGGGTGCAGCGCGAAAACACGCTCAAGGCCATGTATCAGGTTTTGGATAACCGGGCCGCCCAGCCGGAGGAAAGCGTCTCGCTCAAGGATCTGGCGGAGCGACGGCGCGAGACCATCGACGAAGTCGCGCTGCAAACCCGTGCCCTCGAGCAAAACGGATTGGCCACGCTGCACGAGGAAGGCAACACCGTGCTGTTCACGCCGACCGGTTGGCAACTGGCCTGTACAATTGTTCGCAATCATCGGCTCTGGGAGCTTTACCTGACTAACGCCGCCAACATCGCGCCGGATCATGTGCATGATGACGCCGAGGAGATTGAGCATGTGTTGGGCGACGAGGTGGTGCGCGAACTCGAGCGCATGCTCGACGACACCACGCTCGATACCCACGGCAAAACCATCACCGGCTTCGCCGAGATTCACAAGCCTTTCA
>JAPPPH010000467.1:0-2849 GCA_028817635.1 Verrucomicrobiales bacterium
CGCTGTTGTGGCGATGGTTGACAAGCTCGATTCCATGCCGTTTGTCGTGATCCAATCCGTCGGATCAGGGCGAGGAATTGAAGTTTTACTAATTACAACACTTTTGGAAGTAAGGCTAATATCCCCCCCTTTAGCTGCCATCCTCATATTGTGTGTCTCGGCATTACCGGTCCAGGACTCGGTAATATTATTGTCGCCGGACCGCGTCCGCAGGTATCCGCTCAACTCTATATCATCCGCGTGAATCTCGATCCCGCCACCGACACCTTCCCGCCCGGTTGTCAAACATTCCACATCGCTATCCACTGTCTTAAAGGAATTCGCATTTACAATGAAAGACGGCCCCTTTGCCCCGGAAGATTTTAAATCGAATTTGGTATTTTTCTTAATTTCAATCCGATCAGCCTCGAACACCAAGTCGCCAGCTTGACCTCCCTTGTTCTTAATCACGATTCGGGATTGGTTGATAATATCGATGAGGTCCGCGGGTCCATCCAGACCTGTGATCCTAATTTCCCCTGTCGGCATGCCTCTTCTCTTGGAGGCGTTCCCTATTAAACCACGGTTCATGCTAAATTGATTCGCCTTAAGGGCGAAGTCCGTAGGCATTTCTTCCCGTGAGTTGATGACGCTAAGCGAGGATTTAAAATCCATACCAACAGAGTCTGCTTCGATTTTCACCTCATCAAAACCAGACAATTCCAAGTTTGCATTTTTTTTGAAAGCAACATCCTTTCCCACGAGGCCAAACATTCCCCCATCAACATTCAGTTCTAAGTTCTTCGCGCTAATCTCGATTTTCCCAGCGGGATTATCACCCAGAAATCCAAACGCGTCAGGGGCCGCCTGACTGAAACTGCTGACATCTGATTTCGTCGTGAACACAACTGAGTCCCCGAGCTTTATCCGATCCTGTGCCGTGAGGACAAATGAGCCGGACACATCCACCTTAGCGTTTTTGCCCAGCACGATCCCGTTTGGATTCATCAGAAACAAGCCGGCACCATCAATCTCTGACTTTAACAGGCCATCGATGTGCGACGCCTTGTCCCCGGTCACCCGCCCGAGAATGTTGTTAATGGAATCCGACCCGATGAACGTCGCGGATTGATCACTTGTCAGGCTGAACTCCGCAAAACTATGAAACAAATTACCACCAACTGTTTTCCCCAACTTGGCTGGTATCTGAAAGTTTGGGCCGTCCAAAGGTCCTGCTTGGCCAAATGAGTTGTCCACCACCACCTGACCAAGCGCTTGGCCAAGCGGAAGCATAAGTGCCAGAAAAAATCTATACATACCGGTGGCGAGTACTCCAGTATTTGGATGCTCGACCGGCCTTTATACGTACTGTTTTGAAAAAAGTATATACGTATTCCTACGTAGATAGCATTGAGTACCGCTCTTTACTCCTCCGGGGTGGGTTGTTCGTCGGCTCTAATGATGATGGCTTCGCCGCCGGCGGGTGAGATGATCCGGGTTTCGGATTGGATGACGGCGGCCCCGTCTCCTCCGTTTAGGAAGACCGGGGCACCTTCCGCGCTGGCATCAATCGTGATCGCCTGAATCTCAGGCGGTGGCCCGAGTTCGCCGTCCGGGAGGTTGATGGAAAAGTTCAGTGCCCTGCCCACCGCTCCGGCGATGCCTTCCTGCCCGTCGCCGGTGAAGCTAAAGACTCTGGCAGAGGCGTTGCGTTTGCTGTACTGCTCAAGTTGGTCTGCGGTCAAAAAACCGGCCAAGGCCTGTTGCTCTTCTTCCTTGATTGCCTTGAGTTGTTCCGGCAACTCCTTCGGGTTGGCGATGCCGCCTCCCGCGTTGAACAAATCATCTCTGCGCTGCTTGAAGTCGGCTCGCACCTTGGCCAGTTGTTCCGCCTGAAACGGGTTGAGGCCAAGCTGCTCGGCCAACTGTTCGTTTCGACGCTCACGGGACTTGGCCATGGCGTCCTCAATCTTCTGCTGTGCCTCCTCGCGCTTGCGCACCTCACGATCCTCTATGTGCTGCTCGACGAACGGCTCCATCACCGCCCAGAGATCCTCTCCCCCGGCAAACGACGAGTCCAGCGACTCAGTCTCGTTGCCCGCTTCAATTGAGATGCCTCCATCGCTGAGTTGCTCGATGATGCGGGACTGGTTTTTGACCGTCTGCTGCAACTCCGAAATACTCTGCTGTAGCGCGGCGATCTCTTGTGCCTGTTGTCCCGTCAATTCGCCTTCCTGCGAACTGCTCCGGTTGACCGCAAAAACCAACATGCCCACGGCCACAACGACCGAGGCGACGAACATGTAAATAGGGGCTTTGGAGTTCATGAAAGTGTTTGCCTTGGCCGGTTACGCATCCGTGGTCTTGCCCGGCCGGGTGGGCTGAATCTGTCGCGGTTTAAATGAACCGGGCGCAAACGGATCGCGGTGTCGAAAATCCGGACGGTGCGGTTTGTTTTTCAGCGACTCCTCAAGCCACTTCAACATTTCTGCCGGCACCTTGGCCTTTTCCTCGGGCGTGTTTATGGGCCCATCGTATAACAACGCCCCGTCCGGGCCGACCGCTTTCAACGTCTCCAGACCGTTGTTTTTTTCGTAGTGCAGTTCCCCTTTGCCGCTGGCCTTGACGGTGCGAGTCACGGTGCTGTTACTCGAGGAGTGTTTTTTGCCTTTGCCTTCTTTTAATTTGCCCTCGTGCTTATGGGGAACGTGGCCTTTTTTGCCTTCATGCCAGTGAAAATCGATGCCACCATTTTTGCTTTTTTTCATCTGTTCCTCGATGAGTTTTCGCACATCATCGGGGAGATCAGCCGGCAATTTCGGGAGGTAATTTTTGTCACCCTTCCCATGCGGAATCACGAAGTGTTGGTG
>JAPPPH010000467.1:2859-4305 GCA_028817635.1 Verrucomicrobiales bacterium
GTTTTTTTATCTTACTTCCGTGGTGCTTCTTTAATTCTTCCTCCGCATGTTTGATTTTTTCCTCTGCGTTCTTCAGTTCCTCCTTAATGTGTTCGCGCACCTCTTTTGGCATGTCGTGCGGATGATCCGGATGAAAGCTCAGCTCCAACTTTTTGCCGTCAGGAGTCGGGATGTAACCGTAGATCGCACTGCCGTGAGCCCCAACTGGCTGTGCAGTAGCCACGTCCCTTGATCCCAGCTTGGCGGCCAAATGCTTTTCGCTGCCCTGTCGCAGGACGGTCAACTTGACCTTCTCACCCGCTTTCTTGGAGCGGATCAACACGTGGAGTTGCTCGAAGTTGATGATCATCTGGTCGTTCACCTTTTGCAGGATGTCGTGTTCCTTCAACCCCGCAGCGGCGGCCGGGCTGTCCGGGGCGACGTGCCTCACCGATTGGTAAAACCCGTCCGGCAATCCCAGGTGCTTGGCCAAGCCCGAATCGACCGGCGTTGTGTGAATTCCGAGATATGTCGTCTGCGGGGAACTGCACGTCGCCTCCTCGACCACCTGCGCTTTTGGCTTGGCCAAGCGATAAACACGCGTGGTGCGCTTGGCTGATTTTTTCCTCCCTTCGCCTTCAGCGGGCTCTTTCACCTCGATCCGGCGCACCTCCACCTTGGCTCCCTTCGGTTTTCCCAGTTCCACGACCTCCGAGACGGTCTCCGTTTCGCCGTCCGAGTCCTTGCTCTCGATGACGATTTTTACCTCTGCCTTGTCTGGCGTCTCGGTTTCTTCCGCTTGGCCAACGCAAATGGCCAAGCCCAACAACGATGCTGTCAGTTTGATTTTCATTTTAATCATGCATTCAACGCGGATTATTCGACATGCCCCTGACCTGCGTGATCAAATGTTTCGCAGTCAAAAAAAAAACAGGGAAAGGCTGCATACGGAGTTAGCCCAACCCTGTTACCTCTCCACTCGGAAAGGCTAGGCGCGGAAGCCTTGCGCTTGGCCGAGCGCGAGTCAACCCCGTTTTTCAGCCAAATTGAGGCCGGCTACGAATCCAAGCTCGCTTCCCTCCCGCCGCTTGGCCAAGGTTTGCTGCGTTGTGAGGGAACTAATTCGATACATCGCCGCCTTGGCCACGCTCGTCGTCGCGGCCGCTGTCGATGCCCAAGCGCAGGAGGAATCGCCCACAATTTGGCAGGCCGCCGCCTCAGATGACGTCGCCCGGTTGCAGGTGCTAATCGAGGAGGACAGCGAGGCAATCAACGCCGGGGACAAGTTCGGCAACACGCCACTCCATCACGCCGCTTGGACTGGGGCGGTCGGGGCGATGCAATGGCTCATCGACAAGGGGGCCGAGATCGACCTCATGAGCGATCAGCAATGGACCCCTCTCCACTGGGCCACTCGCAACGGCCATCTACCCTCAGTCGATCTGCTGCTCAGGCACGGTGCCGAAG
>JAPPPH010000230.1 GCA_028817635.1 Verrucomicrobiales bacterium
CGGGGGCGCGGTGTTGGGTATAACCCACCGTTAAAATGTTGCTCCCCTTTTGGTGCTGTGGAAAAATGTCCGGCCTTTTTTACGGAGGCTGTCCATTGGCGCTTGGCCAAGTGGATGGTGTGGAATGCCGGGTTCGGGCTGGGGGGGAGATACCCTGACCGAGACAACCCGGCATCGTTGTCTCTCCGGGCATTTTTTGCTGAACATGAGCAATCGAACAGGACAGATTGGATTTCCTCAAAAGCAGGGTCTCTACGACCCGGCGTATGAGAAGGATAGTTGCGGCGTTGGTTTTGTGGCCAACTTGAAAGGTGAGCCGACGCATCAAAACGTGCTCGATGCCCTCGAGATGCTGGGCAATATGGAACATCGCGGCGGTTGCGGGTGCGAGCCGAATACCGGCGATGGCGCGGGGATTTTGGTGGGTTTGCCCGAAGGCTTCCTGCGGACGGTGGCCAAGGAAGACCTCGGTGTGGAGCTGCCCGAGAAGGGGAGGTTCGGGGCTGGATTGGTGTTCCTGCCTAAGGACGAAGCCGAACGGCAAAAATGCATCGCGGCGGTGGACGCTATCATTGCCGAACAGGGCCAGCAATGCCTTGGCTGGCGCGAGGTGCCGACGGAGACCGAGGCGGCCAACGTCGGCCCGGCGGCGCGTGCAGCGGAGCCGTACATCATGCAGCTTTTCATCGGCGCGGCTGATGGATTGGAGGGCGATGACTTTGAGCGGCAGCTTTATGTGATCCGCAAACGGGCGAGCCATCAACTGCGCTTTGATGAATCGATGGAGGAGCGACTGCTCTTTTACATCTGCAGTCTCTCGACCAAGGTGATGATCTACAAAGGCATGCTCAACACCGAGCAGGTGCTCAAGTATTACACCGACCTTGCGCGCGACGATTTCGCCACGCACTTGGCGATGGTGCACTCGCGCTTCTCGACGAACACCTTCCCGAGCTGGGATCGCGCGCAACCGTTCCGGTTCATGAGCCACAACGGCGAGATCAACACACTGCGCGGTAACGTGAATGCCATGCGTTCGCGGCAGGGCACGTTGGAGAGCGATTTGCTCGCCGACGATTTGCAGAAGCTCTATCCGATCATGGAGCCGGAGTGTTCCGACTCGGGCAACTTCGACAACGCGCTGGAGTTTTTGCTGATGAGCGGCCGCACGCTGCAGGAGGCAGTGCTGCTGATGGTCCCCGAGGCGTGGCAGAAGCACAAGCACATGGCGCAGGCCAAGCGCGACTTTTACGAGTATAACAGTTGCATCATGGAGCCGTGGGACGGCCCGGCTTCGATTGCGTTTACTGACGGCAAATACATCGGCGCCGTGCTCGACCGCAATGGTCTGCGTCCGAGCCGCTATTATGAAACGCACGATGACCGCGTGATCATGGCCAGCGAGGTCGGCACCATCCCAGTTGATCCGGCCAACGTGCGCTCCAAGGGCCGCCTGCAACCGGGCCGCCTGTTCCTCGTGGATTTCGAGCAGGGCCGCATTGTGCCGGATGACGAGATTAAGTCGGAGTTCGCCGCGCAACGGTCGTATGGCGAATGGATTAAGAATCAGCGGATTGATTTGGATGACATCGCCGCCGCCGGCGAGGCTGCGGGGTTGGATGAAGCCACGCTGCTGCAGCGTATGCAGGCGTTTGGCTTCACCACCGAGACGTTGCAATTCATGTTGCTGCCGCTGGTGCACGAGAAGCGCGATCCGCTCGGCTCGATGGGCAACGATGCTGCGCTTGCCTGTCTCAGTGACAAGCCGCGGATGATTTACGATTATTTCCGCCAACTCTTCGCGCAGGTGACCAATCCGGCGATCGACTCGATCCGTGAGGAGGTCATCATGTCGCTCGAGTGTTACATCGGGCCGGAGAAAAACCTGCTCGAGACCACCGAAGGACACGCGCAACGGCTGCGGATGCCGCACCCTATTTTGACCAACGAGGAACTCCACGCGCTCAAAGGCATGGATTACCGCGGTTGGCGCTCGAAAGAGATCGACATCACTTTCCCGAAATCCGAAGGCGTCGCCGGCGTGCGCCAGACGATCGATCGCATTTGCGAGGAAGCCGCGCAGGCGATTAAGGACGGCTACAGCCTCGCGATCCTCAGCGACCGCGCGGTGTCCGCCGATCGCGTGCCGGTCAGTACGCTGATGGCCACCGGCGCGGTGCATCATTATCTCGTCAAGAACGCCTTGCGCACGCAGATCGGTCTCGTGCTCGAAACCGGCGAAGCCCGCGAGGTGCATCACCACTGTCTGCTCGTCGGTTACGGCGCGGATGCGATCAATCCGTACATGGCGTTCGAGGCGTTGTGGAAGGCGCGCCGCGAAGGGCTGTGCAATCCCGACGAGTTTGCCGATGACGCTTCGCTCGTGGCCGCCTATCGCAAGGGCGTGGCCAAGGGCATGCTCAAGGTGATGGCCAAGATGGGCATCTCCACGTTGCACTCTTACAAGGGCGCGCAAATCTTTGAGGCGATCGGCCTGCAGGATGAGGTGATTGACCTCAGCTTCGTCGGCACGGCCAGCCGTGTGCAGGGGGTGAATCTCGATGAATTGGCTGAGGAGATGTTGCGCCGCCATGCGCTGGGTTTCCCCGCCCGCGAAGAGGACAAAATGGAGACGCTGCCCAACCCGGGCGAATTTCACTGGCGCGCCGAAGGCGAAAAGCACATGTGGAACCCGAACTCCATCGCCGCGCTGCAAACGGCTTCGCGCACGAATAATTTTGATTCCTACAAGCAATTCTCCGATCACATCAACAACGATGCCAAGGCGCGGTGCGCGCTGCGTGGCTTGATGGAATTCAAGGAGGGCGTCAATGGCGGTACGATTCCGATTGAGGAAGTCGAGCCGGCCAGCGAGATCGTGAAGCGGTTCTGCACCGGCGCGATGAGTTTCGGCTCCATTTCTGCCGAGGCACACGAAGGCTTGGCGATCGCAATGAACCGCCTCGGCGGCAAGAGCAACACCGGCGAAGGCGGCGAGGATCCGGAGCGGTTTAACCCGTTGCCCAACGGCGACTCCAAACGCTCGGCCATCAAGCAGATTGCTTCCGGTCGGTTCGGCGTGACGATCTGGTACCTCACCAACGCCGACGAGTTGCAGATCAAGATTTCCCAGGGCGCCAAGCCCGGCGAGGGCGGTGAGCTGCCCGGGCGCAAGGTCGATGAAACCATCGCCCGCATTCGCCACAGTACGCCCGGCGTGGGCCTCATCAGCCCGCCGCCGCATCACGACATTTACTCGATTGAGGATCTGGCGCAGCTGATCCACGACCTTAAGAACGCCAACCGCGCCTCGCGCGTGAGTGTGAAACTTGTGTCCGAAATGGGCGTGGGCACGATTGCCGCGGGCGTGACCAAGGCCAAGGCGGATCACATTTTGATCTCCGGCGAAACCGGCGGCACGGGCGCTTCGCCGCTCACCAGCATCAAGCACGCCGGCTTGCCGTGGGAGCTGGGCATTGCCGAGACGCACCAAACGCTCGTGCTCAATGACCTGCGCAGTCGCGTGGTGTTGCAGACCGATGGCGGTCTCAAGACCGGCCGCGACGTGGTGATCGCCGCGTTGCTCGGTGCCGAGGAGATGGGTTTCTCCACCGCGCCACTCATCACGATGGGTTGCATCATGATGCGCAAGTGCCACTTAAACACCTGCCCGGTTGGCATCGCCACGCAGAATAAGGAACTGCGTAAGAAATTCAATGGCTCACCTGATTACGTGGTGAATTACCTGTTCATGGTGGCTGAGGAAGCGCGGCAGTTGATGGCGCAGCTGGGCTTCCGCACGATCAACGAAATGATCGGTCGCGTGGACGCGCTCGAGATGCAGAAGGCCATCGATCACTGGAAGGCGGACGGCATCGACCTCAGCTCCATCCTCACGCCAATCGAAAAGCCACACGCGGACGTGGGCACCTACTGCACGCAGTCGCAGGATCACGGTCTCGAGCTGGCGCTGGACATGAAGCTGCTCGAGTTAGCCAAGCCCGCGCTCGAAAAGGGCGAGGCGGTTGACATCGAGCTGCCGATCATCAACACCGACCGCACCGTCGGCACCATTCTCAGCAACGAACTGGCCAAGGCGCACGGCGCGGAGTTACTGCCGGAAGACACGGTGAAGATTAAGTTTAACGGTTCGGCCGGCCAAAGCCTCGGCGCGTTTCTGGCCAAGGGCGTGAGCATCGAGTTGGAAGGCGACGCCAACGATTATGTTGGCAAAGGATTGTCCGGCGGCAAGCTGACGATTTATCCGCCCAAGGTTTCGACCTTTGCGCCGG
>JAPPPH010000476.1:0-2732 GCA_028817635.1 Verrucomicrobiales bacterium
CCCCTGCCCCCTATCCCCTTCGGTACTTGCCAAGCCGGGGCGCTTGGGTCAACTTTCCCCGCATGACTCAACAGGTGAATTTTAACCGTCGAAATTTCCTCAAGACTGCCAGCGCCGCGACACTGGGCGCCTTGGCCGCCGGTGATCCGCGTCAAATTCTGGCCAAGGCCGGCAACGAAAAGATCGAGGCGACGGCAGACTCCGTCATCGTACTCTGGATGGGCGGCGGTATGGCCTCCACCGAGACGTTTGATCCCAAGCGCTACACCGCCTACGAAAAAGGCCTGTCGCCCGACAAAGTGCTCAGCACCTTCCCGGCAATCGACACGGCAGTAGACAACATCAAGCTGACCAAGGGTCTGGAAAAAGTCGGCAACGTGATGGATCGCGGCACGCTGATCCGCACCTACAAGGCCGGCGACCTCGGCTTCATCCTCCACTCGCGCCATCAATACCATTGGCACACCGGCTACGCGCCGCCGCTCTCCGTGGCCGCCCCGCACATCGGTGCGGTGATCGCACGCACGCTTGGCCCACGCGACCCCGCGATGCCAGCGTTCATTGACATCGGCCAGCGACTCGACGTCGGCGAAGGCGAGGAACTCAAGGCCTTCCACTCCGCCGGTTTCCTCGGCAGTGAGTACGGGCCATTCCACATCGCCAACCCGGATCACGCGCTGAACACCGTTCGGCCGCCGGAGGGCATGAGCAAGTCGCGCTTCGCCAACCGCTACAAGGCGTTCAAGAATTTGGTCGACCAAAGCCCGATCGGTCTTGCCGGCAGCGACTATCAAAAAGACTCTCTCCTGCGCTCGCTCGACAACGCGCACCGTCTGCTGACTTCTCCATCCGCCAAGGCGTTCGACCTGTCACTCGAGAAAAAGGAGACGTACGACATTTACAACACCGGCCAGTTCGGGCGCGGCTGCCTGCTGGCGCGGCGGCTCGTCGAGTCCGGCGCGCGGTTCATCGAGGTGACCACCGAGTACGTGCCGTTCCTCAACTGGGACACCCACGAGAACGGCCACACCCGCCTCACCGACATGAAGCGCCAGATCGACGCCCCGATCGCGCAGCTCGTGCTCGACCTCGAGGAACGCGGGCTGCTCGATCGCACCCTCATCGTGCTCGCCAGCGAGTTCAGTCGCGACATGCTCGTCGAGGGCAAACCGGGCAACAAGGTGCGCGACCAGGTGCACGTGCCGGACACGATTAACGAGCTGAAACATTACGGCATGCACCGCCACTTCACCGACGCCGGCTCTGTGCTGATGTTCGGCGGCGGCATCAAAAAGGGCCATCTGCACGGCGTCACCGCCGACGAGCGCCCCTGCAAGACGATCAAGGACCCGGTCATCATCGAAGATTTGCACGCCACGATTTACAAGGCGATGGGCATCTCGCCCAAGCTCGCCTACGAGGTGGAAAAACGGCCGTTCTACGTCACCCGAGACGGCCTCGGCAAACCGATCGAAAGCCTCTACGGCTAAGTCGATCGTGCCCTTAATACGGACTCGCAAGCTCGTCCCTCCGCAATCAGGCCAAGCGCAAAAATGGAGGGGCGAGCCTGCGAGTCCGCTTGGCCAAGCGAGGCGAGTAATTTTTTGACAAGCCAAGCGCTTGGCCACTAGCTTCGCCTCCGCGATGAGTTCAACCCAAGTCCCCGCACCCTATTCCCCGCCCGATCGACTGCTGCTCGGCCCCGGGCCCAGCAACGCTGATCCGGCTGTCCTGCAGGCCATGCAACACACACTCGTCGGCCACCTCGATCCGACCTTTATCGGTATGATGGAGGAGATCAAGTCGATGCTCCGGCAGGTTTTCCAGACGGAAAACGAGATGACTTTCCCGGTCAGCGCCACCGGCAGCGCCGGCATGGAGGCCTGTTTTGTCAACCTGCTCGAACCGGGGGACGAGGTTGTCATCGGGGTCAACGGCGTGTTCGGCACGCGTATGTGCGACGTCGCCGAGCGCTGCGGTGCCACGGTCACGAAAGTCGAAGCCGAGTGGGGCACAATCGTTGAGCCGACTGCCATCGCTGCCGCGCTCGAGGGGCGCAAGCCCAAACTCGTCGCCGTCGTCCATGCCGAGACTTCCACCGGTGCACTGACTCCGATTGAGGAGATTTCGCAACTGGCACACGAGGCTGGGGCGTTATTCCTGCTCGACACGGTGACGTCACTCGGCGGTTGCCCGGTCGCGATCGATGACTGGCAGATCGACGCAGTCTACAGCGGCACCCAAAAATGCCTGAGCTGCCCCCCGGGGCTGGCGCCGGTCTCCTTCAGCCCACGTGCGATGGAGGTCGCCACCATTCGTAAAACCAAGGTGCAGAGCTGGTATCTCGACGTGAATTTTCTGGCCAGCTACTGGGGGTCGGAGCGCGTGTACCATCACACCGCACCGATCACGATGAACTACGCCCTGCACGAGGCACTGCGGCTCGTGTTGGAGGAGGGGCTTGAGGCTCGCTGGGCGCGGCACCGGCAGGCACACGAGACGCTCAAGGACGGCTTGGCCAAGCTGGGACTGACGATCACCTCGCAGGAGGGACATCAGCTTTGGCAGCTCAACGCCGTGGGTGTGCCGGACGGGGCGGACGAAGCCGGTGTGCGAGGACGGTTGCTCAACGAGTTTGGTATCGAGGTCGGGCCGGGGCTGGGCCCGATGAAAGGAAAAATCTGGCGCGTCGGCCTCATGGGCCATAACGCCACCGAGTCAAACGTCGAGCG
>JAPPPH010000476.1:2742-4277 GCA_028817635.1 Verrucomicrobiales bacterium
GGCCAATGTCTCGCCTAACAACCAAGCGCTTGGCCAAGCGGAAGGAAAACTAGGCGAGCTGCACCTTGCGAGTGCCGCTGTCGATGAGGCCGATTTCCCAAGCCTTGTGGCCGTTGGCGCGGATCGTTCGCAGCACGCCCTTGGCACTTTCGCTGTCCACGATGGCTGTCATCCCTATGCCCATGTTGAACACCTGATGCATCTCCGTCTCGGAAACTTTGCCCTTGGTCTGCAGCACCTCGTAGATCGGTAGCACGTCCCATGTGCCGCGCAGGATCACGGCGTTGCAGTCCTCCGGCAGAACGCGCGGGATGTTGTCGATGAACCCGCCACCGGTGATGTGGGCGAGGCCCTTCACACCCCAAGAGCGACGCGCACCCTTGTTGAATTTCTTGAGCAGCTTCTGCACAACCGGCCCGTAGCTGACGTGTACCTTGAGTAATTCGTCGGCCGCCTTGATGCCCAGCCCGGGAATCTTGCTCGACGGCTTGAGCTTCATTTTATCGAACAGGATGTTGCGGGCCAGCGAATAGCCGTTGGTGTGCAGGCCGGACGCGGCAATGCCGATGATTTTGTCGCCCGGTCGGACGGTACTGCCGTCGAGGATGCGGTTTTTCTCCACCACACCGACGATTGTGCCGCTCACGTCGTATTCGCCGGGCTGATAAAAACCGGGCATCTGCGCGGTCTCGCCGCCGACGAGGGAACAGTTGTTTTCGCGGCAGCCGATGGCGAACCCGCGGACGATGTCGGTGAACGCCTTTTTCTGCAGCTTGCCGGTGCCGATGTAGTCGAGGAAGAACAACGGCTCGGCACCGATCACCGCGATGTCGTTCACACAGTGGTTAACGAGATCCTGCCCGATGGTGTCATGCCGCCTGGCTGCGAAGGCGACCTTGAGCTTGGTACCGACTCCGTCGACGCTCGAGACGAGCACCGGGTTGCGGTACTTGCGCGTGTTGAGCGCGAACAACCCGCCGAAGCCACCAACTTCACCAAGCACCTCGGGGCGCTTGGTTGAGGCGAGCAATGTTGGGAGATCGTCCTTGAGCCGGTTGCTGACCTCGAGATCCACCCCGGCGGAGGCGTATGCAGATTTTTTGGCCATCGCGTTGACTTACTCAGCAGCGGGTGCGGGCGCTTCCTCCTTGGCCGGCTCGGTAGCGGGCTCGCTTGGCTCTATGCTTTCCGCTTGGCCAAGCGCTTGGCCTTCTGCTTCCGGCTCTGCCGGAGTCGTTTCGGCCTTGGCCTCTTCCGCGGCGGGGGCTTCCTCTTTTTTCTCCGGCTTGGGCTTCTTCTTTTTCTGCTGCGGCGGCTGTGGCTTGGGAGCCACTTCCATCTGGCCGTTGGCGTACTCGATGACGTGGCCCTGATGCACTAGCCAGTGCAGGTCGCTCAGCACGGCAGTGCGCTCAGGTGAAAGCGGTGCGGCCGTTTTTTCGTCGCCTTCCCCGGCTGCCTCGGAGGCTTCCGGCTCAGGAGCAAATTTCTCGAGCACATCACGGCGCATGCAGTTTTCCGTGCCGGTGATGAAC
>JAPPPH010000041.1 GCA_028817635.1 Verrucomicrobiales bacterium
CGGAAGATTCCCCGGGGCAACGTGTGCGATGAGTTGTGGCCCATGCACCATCGCCAGAGAGTGACTCGATAAACTGCCGAACGACTGCAGCCGGGTTGCGTCGCCGAACTCCTGACTTAACAGCCCGAAAAAATTCTCCTGTGTCCACTCGGAAAAACAGGCATCCAGCCCGGAGGCGAGTACTTCGCGGGGAAAGCCGGTTTCCTCCGGGCTAGCCGCCAGCGCCATCTTACGTAGTTCGTAATCCGGTGAGAGCCAGAGCGATGCCGCCTCGACCAGTTTTGAGATAATCGATTCGTTTCCAACTTGCACGAGGTACTCCCCGCGGTTGGCGCGTAGTGTTTGGCACGCCTCAGCGATCAAGGTGTCGCTCAAGTCGGCGCCCTCTTTGTCAGCGAGAAAATAATCCAGTGAAAAATCAAGCATGGTTCAGATTCATTAGCGAACACCCTCGTGATTCGGCGAGTTCGGCACGTCCAAGCAGCTCGAAACCATCCTTGTGCCGCTTGGCCAAGTCTTCGGTCAGGATGCAGAGTGCCGAACCAACGTTTGCCAGATCGGTGACTTCCAACAGCCCCGCCTGACCA
The DNA here is from genome assembly GCA_028817635.1 of Verrucomicrobiales bacterium. Classification (GTDB taxonomy): domain Bacteria; phylum Verrucomicrobiota; class Verrucomicrobiia; order Limisphaerales; family UBA1096; genus UBA1096. The sequence goes on from JAPPPH010000041.1 coordinate 588, forward strand.
AGCGCGACCTCATCAAGTGTCTCCGGGGACACAACACGGGCACGTGCCCATGGCGGAAAACGAAACAGCCGGGGTGCGGGATTCGCTTGGCCAAGTTTGCCGTCATACGCCTGTGAACTCAATTCACACATGCCATATTCGCAAAGGATTCGTTCCGGCAGAATGCCAAGACCGGCCGCGATCGTGCGGTGCAACTCCGGCTTGGCTACCTCGCGCGAGCGCCCCTTGTAGCCTCCGGTCTCCATCGCGGCGGAACCAGCCGGGAGCCGAAACTCGACCTGCTCAGTGGAAATGAAGTCGAGCAGGTGTACGAACGAAAACGCGGTACCCAGCACGGTCACCGGCTCGTTTTGCGTGGCGACATCGTGCAGGTAGTCCACGGCAGCCGGGCCATCGATCCGCCATTGGGCATCGGCGACAAAGCGATGCTCCCGCTTGGCCAAGCGCTTGGCCACCACCCCCATCATGTGGCCAAGCGACGACTCCGGAGCCTCGCTTGGATTTGGGCAAAGAAAAAGCAACCTCCCTGCAGACTCATCGACCATGTTTTCGCTGAACCAATTCGACAGGGCCGTTTCGGTAACCGCGAGTGTGATCGCGTTGTGAAAGTGCCGGCTTCGATTGGCTTGAGTGGTTCCGCTCGAGCGAAAAACGGTTGGCCGGGCAGCTTCCGGCAGGGCAGTTAGGTCGAGAGCCTTGAAGGCGCGTGTTGGCACAGTCGGGATCGACTCCCAGCGAGTCACTGCTGCCGGCGTATTTTTTTCACTGCGGCAAAGGTTGCCGAACGCCTTGTTTTGATTGAATTGAAAGTCGAAGAGCGCGAGTGCGATCCGATTAAAATCGTCATCTGACACCGTTTCGTTGCATCGGGCGATGAACGCAATAACGGCTTCACAGGCTTCCGCCAATGTGGTGGGGGATGTCATGCGGTTTTTTATGCGGACGAGCCGCTCTGGCTGGTTTTCCGCCACAGCCAAGGCCGAAAAGCTACGGGCAAAATGATCGGCTGGCAATAAATGGTTTTGTCACCGAATGACGGCTGTGTTTTGATTCTGCCCATGAAACATTTTGCAGGACTCGGAGTGTTGGCGATTGGCTTAATGGGTTGTGGCGGCGAAGCCCCGGCGCCAAGCGCCCCGGCCGCCGAGACCAACACGGTTGAACAGCCAACGGCAGTTGGGAAAACGAACACCACCCCGGGGAATGCGAACATCTCCATCAAACCGACGACTGAGATTCCTGCTGCAACACCGGCGGTGAAGCCCAAGCCCGAGCCGCCTCAGGCCGTAGCTCCAACTGAGACACCGGGGGCGACCAACAACGCGACGTCATCCGGTGCAGCAACGCTAACCACCACAACCGGCAACGGACCGGCCAAGCCGAACAAGGTGCAGGGTGAGGGAAATCTCACAAAGAAAAATGGAGCCTTCTTTTCCGGTGACTCTCCGTTCAATGGGCAGTTTGTGGATCACCACGACAACGGAGTGAAGTCGGTCGAGGGACGATTTGAGAATGGGATCCAGCAGGGCGCATGGACATTTTATCACGAGAACGGAGGTAAATTCCGGAGCGGCCAGTACGTTGACGGCCGCGCTGATGGCCAGTGGGTCATTTGGCGCGAGGATGGCTCCAAATGGTCGGAGCAATCTTACGTAAACGGTCAATTGAACGGACTCGAAACGCGTTGGCATCCGAATGGCCAGAAGGAATCCGAGACCACGTGGGAGGGCGGCAGAACGATCGCCAAAAAGGAATGGGACGAATCGGGCGCGCCCAAGCAATAGCAGCCTGGTTGATGGGCAGGCAACTGGGTGGTGCCGAACCGGAATTGCAACGCACCCCGGGCGGCGCGCGCCTTGTGCAGAATGGTTCCGTCCTGAGTGTGGTGCTCTCCCAACCCGGGCCAACGGACAGCGTCTTCGACGTGCTGGCTGCAGCGATGAATTTATCTGACGGAAATCGCGCAGGTATCCTTGGCTTTGCCGGAGGCGGAGTGATCGCCCCGTTGCGTGCGATGGGGGGGCGGCATGCTGTTTCCGGTGTGGATTTGGACGATTCCGGCTACAACCTTTTTTGTGATGTCAGTGACGACTGGCAGGGGGCGGTGAAATTTACCAAGGAGGATGCTACTCAATGGCTTCGTTCCCGGCGGACGCCGTTCGATGTGTTGTTGGAGGATCTTTCAATTCCACGCGACGGCGATGTATTCAAACCGGATGTCTCGATCGACACGTTGCCTCAGTTGATACGAGCCAAGCTCAAGCCTGGCGGGTTGGCTGTTTTCAATCTTCTGCCAGCCGATAACCGTTCTTGGGCTGAGATGTTTCGGCAGGTGAGCGAACCTTTCCGTTGCGGCATCCGGATCACGTTTGAGAGCTTTTACAATCAGATACTCGTGCTAAGTGATAAACCATTTTCACCGACTCGCGAGGTTGCTCGCCGAATCAGGGCGTCCTTGACGGCGATTCAATCTGCGATGTCGAGTGACATCACTGTCCGCACATTGCGCTTGGCCAAGCGATGAATTTACGCAAACAAAACGGCTTCACGCTGATTGAGTTGCTGGTGGTGATTGCAATCATAGCGATACTTGCCGGGATGCTGTTGCCGGCTTTGGCCAAGGCCAAGGGCAAGGCGCAGTCCATCAAATGCGCGTCAAATATGAGGCAGATCAGCCTTGCGGTGACGATGCATACCGACGCACTTGATGGGGCACTGCCAATCGCGACCAACTTCGCCGAGCCGATGGAATCCCCGCACCGGATTTGGGTGACAGCCGTGGCGGCGTTCATGGGCAGCAAGGACGTGTTCCTTTGTCCCTCCGCGCCCGGTGCCAAGTACGGGGGCAACTGGGCCAAGCGCAACTGGCATCCCATCGGATACAACGGGGCAACAACTTATGACCCACGGGGGGTGGAAGGCTCCACAGTGAAACCAAAGTTGATCGCGGTGCCGGAACCCAGCTTGGCTGTATTATTCGCCGACACACCCTGCGGGCCGAACGAAAAGAAATACCGGGGTTACGTGTTTAGTCCCAAAAACGGGAAGCGGAACCAATTGGACCCGCGCCGGTCGACGCCGCTTGTTTCCGACCGTGACCTTGTTGCTGAGTTGGGTGGTGGCAAAAGACCAAGCCAACTCAAGCCAGTATACGCGAGGCACGGAGCCACCGGCGAAGACGCTGGCCGCACGAATCTCGTCCTCGCCGATGGGCATGTGGAAGCGAAGACCGCCGCCTCAATCCTTAGACAATCCAACGGCGCCAACCTAATCTGGGATTTCGGCCGAAATTAAAAAACCAAGCGCTTGGCCAAGCGGGAGATAGGGGAAGGAGAGAGTAATCAGGAGCGGGTGCGGACGTGGCTGTATTTGCCGTTCCGCCGGGTGCGCGTTTCCTGAAAACGGGGCGTGTAGATAGTTTTGCTGTTGGCTTGCGAGAGGTACATGGTCATCAACCGGGACTGGTTGAGCGGTGGCTTCCGGGTGGACAATAACCGGCTGCAGGCTGTAACCAAGGTGTAGATGATCCGTTTCACAAGTACGGGTCGCAAACGACCGGACTCAGCCTACGGCATGGGGACTATGTTTCCAATCGGAAAGTATTCACAGGCCCTTCTTTTTTATTCACAATCGATTGTGACCCACTCTCGAAATGGGAATAGGCTGTGAATGAGCCTGAGAAAAC
>JAPPPH010000282.1 GCA_028817635.1 Verrucomicrobiales bacterium
TCCGAAACCCGGGGCCGACCCCGATTGAAAATGTCTCCGGAGTGGCGACACTCATGTGGAAGACTATCTACGCGCTGTTCCACACGGAAGAAACCGGCGTGGGCGTAAAAGACCTCAGCGGCCCGGTGGGCATCCTCGCCATGCTGGGTGCCTGGGTGAAAACCGACTACCGGCTGGCCCTAAACTTCCTTGTGCTGCTTAACATCAATCTCGCAATTATTAACATGTTCCCGATCCCGGTACTCGACGGCGGGCACACGGTGATGGGCTTGATTGAGGGGATATTTCGTCGGAAAATCCCCGTGAAAATTCTTGAGTGGACAACAACCTGTTTTGCGCTCGCCTTGATTTCGTTTATGCTCTACGTGACGTTTCACGATGTATTTGAACGCAACGACCTGTTCATCGACATGTTCAAAAACGAATCGGAAATCCAGGAGCCGGCTGACCCCGGCGAATAAGTCCGGCGATGAACTACTGCGACTCTCCGTATCGGTACCAGCGTCGGGAAACCCGACTGGTGACCATTGGTGATCCTGCCAACGGGGGAGTCGTCGTCGGGGGCGGCGAGCCGATTGTCCGACAGTCGATGATCACCTGCAGCACCCTCGACACGGAGGCGAGTATCGAGCAGTCGATGGCGCTGGTCGATGTCGGCTGCCAGATCGTCCGTATCACCGCGCAGACCAAGCGCTACGCCGCCAACCTCGAGCACATTGTCGCCGGCATCCGCGACCGCGGTTCCAACGTGCCGGTGGTGGCGGACATTCACTTCAAGCCGGACGCCGCGATGGAGGCGGTGAAGTGGTGCGAGATGGTGCGCGTCAATCCCGGCAACTACGCCGACTCGAAGAAATTCGACGTCCGCGAGTACACCGATGAGGAGTACTCTGCCGAGCTGGCCCGCATCGAGGAGGAGTTCGCACCGCTGGTCGAGGAATGCAAAACACACAACCGTGCACTCCGCATCGGAACCAATCACGGCTCGTTGAGCGACCGCATCATGAACCGTTACGGCGACACGCCGCTGGGTATGGTGGAGAGCGCGCTCGAATTTGCCCGCATCGCGCGCGACCGCGACTTTCACAATTTCAAGTTCTCGATGAAGTCGAGCAACCCAAAGGTGATGATCGAGTGCTACCGGCTGTTGGCCGCGCGCTTGGCCAAGCTAGGGCCGGACTGGAACTACCCGCTGCACCTCGGCGTGACCGAGGCGGGCGACGGCGAGGATGGCCGTATCAAGAGCGCCATCGGCATCGGCTCGCTGCTGTGCGACGGCTTGGGCGACACCATTCGTGTCTCGCTCACCGAGGATTCGCCCAACGAAATTGCGGTCTGCAACGACCTGATCGCGCAGATCCCCGAGCTGACCGATCCCGGCGTCGAGGTACCAGACGTGCCCCTTTCGTACGACCCATTCGACTTCGAGCGCCGTAACACACCGGAGGTCGAGTTGGCGGACGGTGTCGCCTGCGGCGGCGAGCAAACCATCCGCGTGGTCGTCACCCAGGCTGCCTGGGACAAGCTCGCCCCACGCATCCGCCCGGGCGACGACGTGAAGCCGGAGGCGATTTACGAGGAACTCAACGTGCTGGAAGTCGATCCACGCGAAGAGTTTACGGTCAATTGCGCCACGCAACTAATCACGGTAAAAGACGACGTTGGCCTGCCCGCCATCACAGCATTTCGGCTGCTCGCCGGCCGACTCAAGGCGCTTGGCCAAGCAAACCCCATCCTGCTGAAGGACTGCCTGACATTCGGCGACACGCCGCTCGAGCCAAACATCGCCCTGCTGCGTGCTGCAGTGACGATCGGTTCGCTGCTGTGCGATGGCATCGGCGATGCGATTCTCGTTCGGGGAGAGAGCGGGGCCGGCCAGTCGCTGCGCCTGGCCTACAATATTTTGCAGGCGGCAGGCTGTCGCTCATTCAAGACCGACTACGTCGCTTGCCCAAGCTGCGGCCGCACGCTGTTTGACCTGCAGGAAGTCACCGCACGGATCAAGACCCGCACCGAGCATCTCAAGGGCGTGAAGATCGCCATCATGGGCTGCATCGTGAATGGCCCGGGCGAGATGGCCGATGCCGACTTCGGCTACGTCGGCGGTGCGCCGGGCAAAATCAACCTCTACGTTGGGCGGACCCCGGTGCGCTTCAACATCCCCGAGGCCGAGGCGGTCGAGAGCCTCGTCGACCTGATCCGCGAACACGGCAAATGGGTCGAGCCCACTGCCGAGCCGGTTCCCGTCTGATGACCAGCCACACCGCCAAGTTGACGCCGGAGCAGGCGGAGGCGTTGCGCGGGATTTTGGCCAAGCGCGACTTCGAGTCGGCCGAAGTGCCGCACGCGGTTTTCAGCTACAAGCGGCCCAAGCTGGCGGTCACTTGGTACAAGAGCGGCAAGCTGCTGATTCAAGGCAAGGGCACGCAGGAATTTGTCGAGTTCACCCTCGAGCCCGAGGTGCTTGGCCAAGTGGTGTTCGCCGATACGCTCGATGCACAACCGGAACAACTCGAGCCGCGCCTTGGCGTCGATGAAAGCGGCAAGGGCGATTTTTTTGGGCCGCTGGTTGTTGCTGGCGTGTACGTTAACGAGCCGGTCGCCCGTGCGCTGGACGGCTTGGGCGTGAAGGATTCCAAGGCGATCACAAGCGACAAAAAAATCGCCGCCTTGGCCAAGGGCATCCGCGACACGCCCGGCTGCGTGTACTCCGTCGTGCCGATCGGCAACGCCTCGTACAACCGGCTGCACCAAAATATGCGCAACGTGAACAAGATCCTCGCCTGGGGTCATGCGCGCGTGATCGAAAACCTGCTTGGCCAACGCGACCGCATGAACCCCGCGCCGCTGCGGGCGATCAGCGACCAGTTTGCCCGCAGCAAGGCCACCATCCAAAGTGCGCTGATGGAGGAGGGCCGCCAGCTTGAACTGGTGCAGATGCACAAGGCCGAGTCCGACATCGCGGTGGCGGCAGCATCGATCCTCGCGCGCGAAGTGTTCGTGCAGCGATTGGTCGCGCTTGGGCAGGAGTTCGGCCTCGAGTTGCCCAAGGGCGCGTCGTCAAAGGTGGATGCCGCCGGGGCGGCGTTCCTCAAGAAACACGGCATGAACAAACTTGGCCAAGCGGCCAAGCTCCACTTCCGCACTACACAAAAGATTCAGGCCGGTTTGCTCTGAATGATGCCGTTGGCCGAGCGGACTCACTGGCTCGTCCCTCCATTTTGCGCTTGGCCAAGCGCGGATGAGTTCCCTATTCGATGGGCTGGAGGAGGTCCTGCTGGATAAAGTTCCGGTTGTCGGTGAGGGCTTGGTGGAGGGCGTATCGGATGTTCCCGAGCTTATCGACGGTGCTCATGGGCTGCCCATCGGCTGTCTCGATATCCGCCGCGAGAGCCTTGACCGTATCGAGCATCATCTGCGTGGCGGAGACTTCGCCGAAGTGTTGAATGAGATGCTCGGCGTCCTTTTTCAACGCCGGAATGTCGCGCTCGACGATGGCCTCTTTTTCATTAGCCAACAGGTTGTCGCGCAGAGAAATTAAATTACCGAACAGGTCGCCGCCGGTTCGTGAATCCTTCACAAGGCCGACCGCGCCGGTGGCGCCGGTGTTTTCACCGGGGATGGTAGGCGTAACGGAAAAGCCGCTGCCGAGTTGCTCGACGCCTACTTCACTCGTGCCGCGGTAGTTCACCTCGGTGATTTTTCCATCGGCATCCTTCTTGGCCTCGAACGGTTCGGACTTGGCCTGTTCGCCTCCGAATAAAAAACCCCCTTCCTCGGTCTTGCGGTTGGCGATGGAGACGCCCTCTTCGAGCAGCTCATCCACTTTGCCTGCTGCCTCGTTCAACGCCTCAGGGGTGGCCTCAGCCGCTTTCTCGGCAATCTCGCCGGCCTGGCTTTGAACGTTTTGCAGGTCGTTGAGTGCCTGCTCGTTGGCCTCCACCTGCACCTTGAGATCGGCCGCCTTGGTTCCGTCCAGCTCGAGGCTTTTCATGGCGATGCTGGACGGGCTCTCGGCCCGGTTGACTTCATCGACCGGGGCAGTGCGCTGCACGCCGCCCACGCTCTCGACCGCTGCCGCGCGTGCAGCCTTGGCCGCTGCCACACGGGACGCCGTGGAGGGTTTGCTGGTGCCGACTCTGGATATTCTGCCTGCCATCGCTCTTTAGTTTACGGATTTAATGGCTAAACCGTAGGAAAGCTGACTAGCCGCTTGTCCAAGGGCAACCCTAGTTTTGG
>JAPPPH010000157.1 GCA_028817635.1 Verrucomicrobiales bacterium
CTGGCTGTACCGTTATTATTGTACTGGATCCACTTCGGTTTAATCCCCGATCCTGTAGGCATAAGAGAATTGGATTTTTTGATTATTCACGTGATCGCCTGCGTTTGGTTTTTGCCTTGGTTCATCTACGGCTACAAAAAAAAGTTGCTTTATTTTGAAGTTGATGGGGATGACGCCTGCGGTGATTCATGACGCCTCGGGTGGTCTGCTTTTCCGGACTCGCTGGCCCGTCCCTCCGCTTTTAGTCGAGGGCTTTGCGGAAGGAGGTGAGCTTGGTTTCGAATGCGGGATCGTCGAGGACGGGGGTGGCGCCTTCGGTGGCGGGCGTTTCGGCGAGGTCGATCCACGATTTGCAGCCGCCGTATTCCTTGAGCATGGGAAGATCGACTGGCTGTGGCAGGCGATGGACGCGCACGGCGAGGGTGAAGATGCCCTGCTCACGGCCCCACGAGAATCGTTCGCGGACGACGTCCTCCTTCCAGATGTGCTGGCCGTCGAGGCGCAGGGCGGCCTCTTCGTTTTCGAGTTTGCGCCAGTCGGCCACGGTAGCGAAGTACTCGAGGCGCAGGGTGTCCTCGGGCGGAAAATTGTCGGCGATTCCGCGAAAGCGTTCGGCAGCTCCGGCGTTGACGGAGTCGCCCTGTTGATGAAACAGGGTGGGGAATAGCCAAAACTCCGGCTGGTCGACCTGAAAGCCGCCGCGCCCCTCGTGGATGCCACCCTTGCGGAGGATGATGATTTGATCACCCCGCCCAAGCGCGTCGATCACGACGGCCCATTCCTTGAAAGCTGCCCTCACGCCTGGGTCAGCCGCGTCCCTCGTCGGCGTCGATGTACTGGAACATGCACTGGATGTCGTCGCGGTCCTGCAGACCGGACTCGGCCTTGCGCTGGATCAGCCGCTCGAGCAATGCGCCCTCGGTGCCGTAGCTGAGGAGGCTAGTGCGGAGGGCTTCCTTGTCGGCGTCGGACGATTTGACGTTGGCCTTCACCCAGTCGCTGACCTGCCCGTCGGTGATGGAGTTTTTGATCACCTCGACGAGCGCGTCGGGGGCGACGCCGCTGGCCTCAAACCACGCGAGGTCGAACCCCTTGTGCAGGTAGTTCGGTTGGTAATCCTCGTGGAGTTGGCCGGCTTCGTGCAGGCGGATTTTGTCGACGAGGCGGGGCAGGTGCACCCAGCCATCCATCGTCTCGTACGGGCTTCGCGGATAGATTGTGTCGCTCATTTTCGGCGCGGAAACGGTAGCGCTTGGCCAAGCGCAGTCAAGCCAAGCGCCGGTCACGGGGAAATTGTGTGACGTTTTTTTTGCCGTTTGCTACGTTGCCCGTGGTCAACTGAGCCTGATCCGATCCATGTTTTTTGAACTGATTTCTCACCGGCGCGTTTCGCGACGTATCGCCATTGCGCTTGGTATACTGGCAGGCACCGGGGCGGGATTTGCCGCCGATCCGCTGGGTGAGTTTGATGCCTGGCTGGCGCGTTACGAGGCGGCATCGGTTGCCGAGCGGCCGAACCTGACGGCAGAGGGGGAGCGCCTGGCCAAGCGGCGTCAGCCGGCGATGCTGCGGTTAATCGCCACCCAGCCGGCGATGGCCCTGCGCCGCGCCGTTCCGCGCTTGGCCAAGCTGCCGGAACCGGTCGCGCAGTATGTGGAGCAGCATGCCGAGGGTCTGGCTCGTTACGACGTGACGGTGGCCTGCGGCGGGGCGCGGCATCGGTTTTGCAAGGTGGAGCGGCGACTGATGCTCGATGGCCGGGCGTTGACACCGCGCTGGCACGGGCGTCGAGCGCACCTTGGTTCGAAGGAAAATCTGCCGGTGCACGGCATCGTTCTGGGAGGCCAGATGGCGGTGGCAGATGAACCGACCCGGGAGCTTTCGGCCCGGGAGAAAACCGCGCTTGGTTTTGGGGTGAATCAAATCGTGATGTCGTTGGCCGGGGAGATACGGGAATTTCCGACCGTTGCGGCGGTGGCAGCGTGGCAGGATCGCCTGATCGCGGCGGAGCAGGCGCTTGGCCCGGCGGTGGCCCGGTCGGTGGCCAAGCAGAAGCCGGCGAAATCGAGGACGACCGGCAAGAAGTCGGTGCTCTTCATTCGGGTGGATTTTTCAGATCGCGAAGGCAATCCGCTCAACGACAAGGCGGCAAAGTTTGAGATGGATCGTACCGACGAATTCTTGAGAGACAACTCGTACGGCAAACTCTCGATCGAGACCACGCTGGTGCCGGGGGTGTTGCGAATGCCGCAAACGGTGGAGTGGTACCAGGAGGATCCGGACGTGCGCGATGACGAACTGTTGAGGCACGGCCGTGAGGCGGCCCGGGCGCTCCACGCGAAGTACCATCATCGGGACTACGATTTTTACATCGTGGCGTTCACCCGGATTTTTGACGGCTGGGCCGGTAAGGCATTTGTGAACAGCACCGGCATGTGGATCAACGGCGGGTTCAGCAACGAAACCATCCAGCACGAGCTGGGGCACAACCTCGGGCTGTACCATGCCAACGCATGGATTCCGACTCAGGACGACGACCCAATCGGCCCGGGCGAACACGACGAGTACGGCGACCCGTACGACAACATGGGCAACTACTCGCCGTACGGGCACTTCAATGTTTACTTCAAAAATTATCTCTCGTGGATTCCGGACTCGGACGTGAAGTCGGTGTCGCGCACCGGCACGTACCGCGTCAAGGCTCACGATCACCGCGAGGCAGGCGCTGGCGTGCGCGCGCTCAAGGTTCGCAAAAATTCCGGGCGCGACTACTGGGTGTCGGTGCGCCAATGGTCGGTCGACAACGAGATCATGCTGCGTTGGGGCCTGAAATCCGGCAACTGGATGAGCGGCGACGGGGCGTTGCTGTTGGACATGACGCCGGCCACTCGCGTGGAGGTGGACCGCAAACAGCCAAGCGACCACTCGCTCAAGGTCGGCGAGACGTTTTACGATGGCAGCCGCCGGGTGTCGGTGACGCCGGTGGCGAAGGGCGGCGAAGGCAAATCGCTCTGGGTGGACTTGCGCGTGGTCTTTGGGACGTCGAGCGGCAATCGGGCGCCGAGCGTTCATGTCGCCAACCCGCCCGGATCGGTGTCGGTTGGCGAGGCGTTCACGCTCACGGCCGAGGGGAGTGACAGCGACGGGGACGAGCTGTTTTACATCTGGGAATTCGGCGACGGCAGCGAGCCGGCCTATGGCAAAACCGTCTCGCACACGTATTTCCTCGGGGCCGGCTCGACGTTTGAGGTGACCTGCACCGCGGTGGACGGGCTGGGTGGCACGGCGGCCACGACTGCCGGCATCTCAGTCGAGGGCAGCGACGACCCGATCAACAGTTGGACGGCGAGCACGCTGCCGGACACCGGCAACCTTTCGTTTGCGACGTTTGGTGATGGCGGATTTCTCGTAGGCGGCGACGGCGGCACGCTGGTGAGCCGCACAGCGGGCGGGGCGAACTGGGTCAAGGCAGGTGACATCGGCACCCGGCAGAGGCTGTTCGGCGGAGCGCTTGGCCAGGTGGCACGCGTGGCGGTCGGTTGGCTTGGGACGGTGGCACTCTCGGAGGACGGCGGCGCCTGGCGCCTGGCCAAGGGCGTGGAATTCGTGAACATGGAGGACGTCATCCACGATGGCGAACGGTTCGTGACCGTCGGCAAGGGCGGCAAAGTGGGCTTCTCGAAGGACGGCGAGGCGTGGGCATTTCAGGACAGCGCCACGAAAAACTGGCTGAAACACATCACGCACGGGGACGGCCTGTACGTGGCGGTCGGCATCAGGGGCACGATCGTCACCTCGGCAAACGGCAACGACTGGACGGAGCGCAACTCGCCGACCACCAGCGGGCTGGAGAGCGTGACGTTCGGCAACGGCCTGTACGTGGCGGTCGGCTTCAAGGGAACGATTCTTTACTCGAGCAATGGTCGGCAGTGGTCGACCGCGAAGTCCGGCACCAAGGATTGGCTCAACGATGTCACCTTCGGTGGCGGGATGTTCATGGCGGTGGGGGCCAACGGGACACTGTTGACGTCGTTCGATGGCAAGTCGTGGATTCAGCGTAGCTCCGGCACGGAGACAACGCTTGGCGGGGTGGCGTTTGGCGACCGCCGGTTCGTCATCGCCGGGCGGGCGGGGCTGATCCTCGAGTCGGGTTTGCTGCCGCAGCCGCCAAAACCGCCCGCACTCACCTCGCGCATAGCCAAGGGCGGCGCCCCGGTGCTG
>JAPPPH010000312.1:0-3726 GCA_028817635.1 Verrucomicrobiales bacterium
AACGGCGAGCCGATCGCGATGGCAAATTCGCCGGCCTTGGTCTTCGACGAATCACCCAGCATGGCCGGAGTCAGGCCGATGGCATCGATCTTCACCACGCCGATGTCGGACTCGCGGTCCACCCCGAGCACTTCGCCGTCGAATTCCCGCCCGTCCTTAAACACGATCTTCACCTTGTCCGCCCCCTCGATGACGTGGCGGTTGGTCATGATGATGCCGTCCTCGCGGTAGACCAGCCCGGAGCCCTGCCCGTCGAATATCGGCTCGCGAGAGCGCGGTCGCTGAGGAGGATTTAGGCGCTCAGGTTGCTGAAAAAATTTCCGCATATCTTCAGGCAACTGATCAAAAAATGGGCTATTACGAAACTGCCCATCCATCTGGCTTTCAGCACCCGGAGTTTTTGCCACGCGCACTACTACGACCGACTTTGATACTTTTTCGGCTACTTCTACAAATGCTTGATTAAGCTGCTGTGCCAGCTTCAACGCATCCGAAGGCTCGGCCGCTTTGACGTTAATCAATCCCCAGCAAATTAGAATTGAACAAAGTATGAAGCTTTTTTGGGGTAATCTTTTAACAAAACTAAAAATCATGTACACAAACATTACCAATTTGATTGCAATAAACAACAAAAGTTCAAAAAAAGTGATGAATGGAATCGCTCGACACACCCCTAGGTTTATGGATTACTGTGCGGAGTTTGCCCGGCTTCTGCCGGGTTTTGTGCAATGGACAAGGATTTGTTAACCCAGGCCAAGTCACTCGGATTCTCCGACCGACAGATCGCCCACCTCACGAACCGCACTGAGGACGAGGTGCGCGCCAAGCGCCAGTCGCTTGGTCTCGAGCCCAGCTACCGGCTGGTCGACACCTGCGCGGCGGAGTTCGAGGCGTACACGCCATACTATTACTCCTCCTACGACCGTGGAGACGACGAGGTCACGCCCGACGAGAAAAAGAAGGTGATGATCCTCGGCGGCGGCCCGAACCGGATTGGCCAGGGCATCGAGTTTGACTACTGCTGTGTGCACGCTGCCTTTGCACTGAAGGAAGAAGGGTTCGAAACCATCATGGTCAACTCCAACCCCGAGACCGTCTCCACCGACTACGACACGAGCGACAAGCTGTTTTTCGAGCCGCTTACGCTCGAGGATGTCCTGCACATTTATCATCGTGAAAAATGCTGGGGCGCCATCGCCCAGTTCGGCGGGCAGACGCCGCTCAACCTCGCGCTTGGCCTGCAGGCCAACGGCGTCAACATCATCGGCACCTCGCCGCAGAGCATCGAGCGCGCGGAGGATCGCGAGATGTTCGCCGACATGCTGCACAAGCTCCAGATCCCGCAGCCACCCAACGGCCTCGCCACCAATGAGGAGGAAGCCATCGAGGCGGCCAGCCGGCTCAGTTATCCGGTGCTGGTGCGGCCGTCCTTCGTGCTCGGCGGCCGCGCGATGCAGATCGTCTACTCAGACGCCGAGCTGCGGGAGTACATGCGCTCCGCCGTCGAGGCTTCGCCCGAGCGCCCGGTCCTGGTCGACAAGTTTCTCGAGGACGCCGTCGAGGTGGATGTCGACTGCATTGCCGACGTCGGCCATTACGACGATCCGGCCGAGGCCACCGTCGTCGTAGGCGGCATGCTCGAGCACGTCGAGTTTGCCGGCGTCCACTCCGGCGATGCCGCGATGGTCCTGCCGCCGCACACGCTGTCCGATGAACTGCTCGACACCATGCGCCGCTACTCCGACGCCATGGCACGTGAGCTGAAAGTCACCGGCCTGATGAACGTCCAGTACGCCATCAAGGACGGCACCGTCTACGTGCTGGAAGTCAACCCGCGCGCCTCGCGCACCGTGCCGTTCACCAGCAAGGCCATCGGCACGCCGTTGGCCAAGCTCGCCGCCAAGGTCATGGCCGGCAACACGCTCAAGGAACTTGGTTTCACCGGCGAACTCGTGCCGGACTACTGGGCGGTCAAGGAATCGGTCTTCCCATTCAATCGTTTTCTCGGGCAGGACATCCTGCTCTCGCCTGAGATGAAATCCACCGGCGAAGTGATGGGGCTCGACAAGGATCTCGGCACCGCCTACGCCAAGTCGCAGATGGCTGCCGGCGGTTCACTGCCGCTAACCGGCCGCGTGTTCATCAGCGTGAGCGACGCCCACAAGAGCGCCGCCATCGACCTGGCCAGGCGCTTCACCGAGCTGGGCTTTGAACTGATCTCCACCAGCGGCACCGCTGCCGTACTCAAGGAGGCCGGGCTGGAAGTCGAGAGCATCTACAAGCTCGCCGAGGGCCGTCCGAATACAATCGATCTGTTGAAAAACAACGAGATTCAACTGGTGATCAACACCCCCGACGGCCAGGTGCCGAGGGCGGACGAAATCAAGATCCGCACCACCGCCGTCTACACCAACACCCCGATCATCACCACCATCGGCAGTGCCAAGGCCGCACTCGAAGGCATCGCCGCACTCAAGGAAAAAGGCTACGGCGTCAAGCCACTGCAGGAATTCCTGTAATCAAGCCAAGCGCTTGGCCAAGCGCGGTTACTGATAGACAGCCCAAGGTTGGGCGAAGCCGGCGAAGCCGTCAGCGGCCGGATCAAATTCACCGAAGGTGTCGCCGTAATGCGTGAGGTGCATCTTGGAGCGCAGGTCAGCGTCGAGGGTCTTCAACTCGGAGTAGGCCGGATGCACCACGCCCGGCTCGTACAGTTGGCAGTCGTGGAAGATTGTATCGACCCCGTCCATTGGCAGTTGCTCGAACAGGGCCGGGTCGAACCTCGTGTCGGCCGTGAACAGCACTCGCCCATCGATTAGCAGCCCGGTGGACCAAAACGCCGATCGAGTGTTGTCCTCCCCGGTGGGGATGTGAACGGTCCGAAAGATCGTCAACCGAATCCCCTCCACCTCGACCTCGTAAAGTTCGCGCGGCTCGGTGGCGACCTGATCGGGTACGACGAACTCGGCCAGGTCATCGAAACCAAGCGCGCCACCAACCGCGTGTTCGCAGCCACCGCGCAGTGATCGATCCCAAAGCAGATCGCGGTACGTCTCGGTCAGAATCATCCGCGGTTTCTTTTTCAGGACGTAGTGGCTGTAGAGCAGGAGTTCCTCCAGACCACCAATATGGTCGGCATGGCTGTGGGTGACGTGGTAGTAGTCGAAGTCGGTGATGCTGATGCCCCGGGTCTCAAGCGCACCGGGGATGGACGTGCCAGCGTCCACGAGGATTGTCTTGCCGCCCTTGGCAATGATCAGGCAGGTGGGATTGTTTTTTCGCGCAAAGGCGGAGCCGACCCCGGGAAAAGAGAGTGTCAGCCCTTCACGGCTGGCATCACGGAGTAGTTGCAACCCATGCGGTGTGCCTGACTCGATTTCCTGTGTGATCCTCATGAAAGGGTTGCCAACTGGATTCGTCTGGCGAATTTCTACTCATTCTCGTGACTCATTTGCAACAAAAAAGGAAAAATAATGAGGTTGACCCTTCCGGGAAAGCCGTTTAGGTTCCTGCCGAACGCCACCGTATAGGCTTTTTAACACCTAAAATATCATGAAATCCAAAGCAATCAAATGGCTCGGAACCCTGTTGGGTTGCCTGAGTTTGATCGTCGTGGTCAGCGCCATCGCCGGCCCGGTCAATGCCAAGTGCCCGCTCAGCGGAAACGCCGTAAAGAAAGCAGCGCCCTGCGCGCTCGCGAGCGGCGGTGGCAACTGAGAGGGCAAG
>JAPPPH010000312.1:3736-6424 GCA_028817635.1 Verrucomicrobiales bacterium
CCAAGAATCCGGCTGCCTCCATCGCCAAGGTCAAGGCCGCCCCGATCAACGACAAGTGCCCGCTCAGCGGCAACGCCATCAAGGCCACCAGCAGCTACAAAGGTGACCTCATTGGTTTCTGCTGCAACAACTGCAAGGGCAAGTTCGAGAAGGATCCCGACAACCTCATCAAGAAGGTGAAGGTCGCCCGCAAGACAGTCAACGACAAGTGCCCGCTCAGCGGCCGTCCGATTGACCCGAAGAAGACCTACACGGTCGCCTTCTGCTGCAACAACTGCTCCGGCAAATTCAAGAAGGATCCGGCCAAGCACATCTCCAAGGTCAAGTAAACGACCCGAGATATCTCTTTAGGAACCGCCCCGGAAACGGGGCGGTTTTTTTGTGACTTGGCCAAGTTTGTTGCAGGCGCTCGTTTGAAATATTCGAATCAAACGCAGAGGATGCAAAGGCGCTGAGGGCCGCGGAGAGAATCCCATCGGGATTCAACAATTCAGCCCAAGGCTGCAACCGCAGGGTGCTACCTTGGGTTAAGGGCGAGAACCGAGCCAACCCTGAAAGGGTTGATTGACTTTTCCCGCAGTTTCCCAAGGTAGAAACTGCGTTTCAACCTTGGGCTATGTTTTAAAAGCCCTTCATGCTTTTCCTCTGCGATCCTCCGCGCCTCGGCGTCCTCTGCGCTTAAACCGGGCAAACCAAGCGCTTGGCCAAGCCGTTGTCAGCGGGTGATACCGCGGTCGCTGCCCTCCACGAATGCGAGAAAATGTTCCACCTCCGGCAGCTTCGGCACCTCGGCGCGGATGACCTCCACAGCATTGCCCGCCGTCAGGCCCTTCCTGAAAAACAGCCGATGCACCTGCCGGATCGCCTCCCTGCCCTCCTCCGACACGCCGTTGCGCTCGAGGCCGATCTTGTTTGGCATGCGGGTGCGCGCCGGGTTGCCATCCACCATCATGAACGGCGCCACGTCGCTGACGACCTTGGAGCAACCGCCGATGATCGACATTTTTCCGAGCCGACAAAACTGGTGCACCGCCGCCAATCCGCCGACGATGGCATAATCCTCCACGATCACATGCCCGGCCAGTGTCCCGTTGTTGGACATGATGACATGATTGCCCAACTCGACATTGTGCGCGATGTGGCAGTAGGCAAGGACGTGGTTGTCGGAGCCGACCACCGTCGCCTCGCCGTCACCGGTGCCACTGTGGACGGTGACGTTTTCGCGAAAGGTGTTGCGATCGCCGATGCGGGTCCACGTGGTGCCGCCGGCCCATTTTAAATCCTGCGTCTTCAGGCCAATGGCGGCGAAGGGGAAAAAGTCGTTTTCTGAGCCGACCTCAGTGTGGCCATCGATCACCACATGCGAGTGCAGCCGGTTACCCGCTCCCAAGGTGACGTTCCCGCCGATGACACAGTACGGGCCGATCACGCAGTCGTCGCTAATTGTGGCGTCCGAATGGATGACTGCGGTGGAATGAATGTCAGGCATGGGAGGGGAGTTTCAAGAGTTCAGTTTTCAGTTTCAAGTCCGGCACTCGTTAGCGTTCGGGATTGCCACGATTCCGCGCCAGCGTCTTGGAGTGCGGTGCTCCGCACCGCTTTGGTACCGGCTGTCCCGCACCGAAAGCGGCAGGGACTGCCGCACTCCATGACGCTCCCGCGACAACGCAAATCGATTGCACCATTATGCCGCCCTTTCAGGGCTTGATCATCCTTCGATCGTCTTACCCGGGGCTGGTGCCCCGGGCTATCCCATTTCGCCCCTTCAGGGCTTAACGGACAGCCACGCACAAAACCAAGCGCCTGGCCAAGCGTGGGTAGGGACGGCTGTCCCCAGCCGTCCTCGAAACCAAGGCGCGCTGAGGCGGCTCGCCTCACCTCTCGCTTGGCCAAGCGCTGGGTTCGATTTTGCGCGTCTACGCTCATCCCGTTCTCCGCCTGTTATTCGCCGGCCAGAGCGAAGGCAATCTCGGCCTCGCTCACGGTGTCGCCACCAACCGAACAAACGCCCTTGGCCTTGCAGATTTTGCCTCTGGCCTTGATGACCTCAATGTCGATTTGCAGTACGTCACCCGGCTTGACCGGCTTGCGCCACTTCACCTTGTCGGCTGCCATGAAGTAGGCGATTTTGCCGGCGTTGTCGGCCTGCTTGAGCATCAGGATGCCGGCGGCCTGCGCCATGGCTTCGAGTTGCAGGACCCCCGGCATGATGGGGTGCCCGGGGAAATGGCCCTGAAAATACGGCTCGTTGATGGTGACATTTTTCTCCGCGGTAATCTGGTTGCCTTCGATCCGCGTGACGCGATCCACCATGAGGAATGGATAGCGGTGCGGCAGGATTTGCATGATCTGCTCGGAGTCCAGTGGGGTCGTCGATTCGTCGCTCACTTGGGGTTTGGTTTGGGATTGGGTTTCGGCTGCCGCGGCAACCGGTTTCACGGGCTTGTCGCCCGGAGGGGTAAAACTTTGTTTGGCCACCATCGGCTGACGGGCCTTTTGCACGATGCGCCTGGCCAGGCCGCAGTTGGCGGCGTGCCCCGGCTTCACGGCCACGATGTGCCCGCGCAACGGCGCGCCAACGAGACTGAGGTCGCCAACGATGTCGAGTATCTTGTGACGCACGAACTCCTCACGGTAACGCATCGGCTCGGTCGTCAACACGGCGTCTTCACGAATGAAGATGGCGTT
>JAPPPH010000312.1:6434-12847 GCA_028817635.1 Verrucomicrobiales bacterium
GTCAGCTCGACGCTGAAAAACTGGGTGAAGCGTCCGCCCTTGTCGGAGCTGGTGCAGGTGATTTTGAAGCCGTCGAACGGGAAGGCGTTCATCACCGTTTCCTCGTGCGTGTATTCGATCGGCTCGGTGATGACGATCGGCTCGGCCTTTTCCGCCTGCGTCTCGATGCCGGCCTCGTTGATCATCCGGCAGAACTGCCGGGAACTGCCGTCGGCGATGGGTGGTTCGTTGGCATCGACCTCGACGATCGCGTTGGTGACACCAAAACCGGCCAGCGATGCGAGGACATGCTCCACCGTCTGCACCTTGGCCTTGCCACGGGAAAGGGTTGTCGAGCGGGAGGTTTCAGAGACGTGCTCGACCTGCGCCGGGATTTCCGCGCGGCTGTCGAGGTCGACACGGCGAAAGAGGATCCCCGTGTTGGGCGGTGCGGGCAACAGGGTCATGGAGACCTTGTTTCCACTGTGCAGGCCGATGCCGGAAAAGCTCGCCGGCCTGGCCAGTGTCTGCTGCTGCAACACGGCGCGCATTAAACAACGCACCGGCAACCGTTGGCAAGGTCAACGCCCACCGGCGGCGGGGCTTTCCTCCTCAATTGTGATGTCGAGACCGGGGGCGCCTTTGCGTTGCAGTTTGTAAATGGTAATCGCCTGTGCGGCGTTGTCCGCGGCCGGGTTGGACCGGCGCGCCGCCGCGACCGCTTTGTCACGGGCGTTGTCGTCCGGCCGGTATTTCTCGTGCAACCGCCGATGCGCCGCCGCCTTTTCCTCGTCGCCAAGTTGCGAGTGGATGAGCGAAAGGTTGTAGTGCGCCGTCAGGTTTTCGGAGTCGTACGAGAGCGCCTGCTCGAACCTCTTGATGGCGCGATCAAGGAATTCGTTGCGCTTGGCCTCGTTGGCGCGCTCCATCTTGGCCCGCTCGAACAGCGTCTGGCCAAGCTCGTTGAGCGCGACGTAGTCCTGCGAAAAATCGAAGCCGCGATCGATCATTTCCTGCGAACGATCCTCGACAATGCTGCGGAAGTTTTCGATCGCCTTGTCGAGGAAACCGTTCTGCTTGTTCACGACACCGTTGAACCAGGCAACCGTCCAAGGCGGCGCCGGCGGGTCGGCCTCGACCGCGCGGCCAAG
The DNA here is from genome assembly GCA_028817635.1 of Verrucomicrobiales bacterium. Taxonomy (GTDB): domain Bacteria; phylum Verrucomicrobiota; class Verrucomicrobiia; order Limisphaerales; family UBA1096; genus UBA1096. The sequence goes on from JAPPPH010000312.1 coordinate 7,565, forward strand.
CGCTTCGACCGCCTCCTCGAGTCGGCCCTCCTTGACATACACCCGTGCAAGGTTCAACGGGCCGCTCGCTTGGCCAAGCGCCTCGACCTGCTTGAACGCCGCCTCGGCCTGAATCAGTTCGCCCTTCTCGCTGCCCTTGTTGCCCTTGAGCAGCAGGCCGATGCCGTAGTCGTTCCAGCGCTGCCACTCCGGCTTGGCCGGCGCTTGGCCAAGCGCGGCCTCGCCATCGACCGGGAAGGTGACCGTGTCGCTCGACATCACGACGATCGGCAGGTCGTTCTCCTCCTTGTCGGGGTAAATGTACTTCATGTACTTGGCATCGAACTTCCGGTACTGCAGTTTGACCGAGACGTCGATCTCGCCCTTGGCGTCCTCCGGCACTTTGAACCGGTAGTGCACCACCTGACCCGTACCCGGCGGCATTTGATTGTTGTAAAGCGGGGTGAAAATATCCTGTGCATTCCGGCGGTCGATCCGGTTTCCGTCCTTGTCGAGCATGTACACGTTGAGAAAATGCGACCACGGATCCACCTCCTTACCCTCGCCCAGACCGCCGCTGCGGCCGATGGTTTTGCCGCCGTTCTCGAGTGCCACATCGATCCAGATTTCGTTGGAATCCACCGTGCCCTGCGAGAACAGGTGGCCGACCCGCATTGTGCGCACGACGACCTCGAGCAGGTACTCCCTGCCCGGCTCGAGGCTCGGGATGCTCGGCCGGATTGGCGCGATTAATTTGCCGTCCACCTCGCCGCCTTCCTTGACACCAAAAATGTCCACCACCACCGAGCCTTTCAAAAACTCCTCGTGCACCTTCACGATGTCCGGCTCGTTCCGGATGTGGGCGATGCCGGTGTTGGCGGCCGGGAAAAGGTGACTGTGAATTTTCAGCCCCTCGTCCTTGCCGGCGAAAAAGTCGGCCCCGAAATCCTCTGAGTCCTTCAGCGGCATGTGGCACTTGTTGCAGTTGTCGACCGCCTTGGGCGGGTAATAAAAACTGCGGGCCGCGTGGCCAGAGACCCCGCTGAGGTGGTAGTTGTCGTAATGATTTTGGCCGCGCAGCCATTCCTTGTAGTGGTTCAGCTCAAACGGAAGGCTCACCTTGTGGCAGGTGGAACAAAATTCCGGCGTCTTGTGCAGCGGCTTGAGGAAGGTCTTTTTGTGAAACTCCGGCTTGGCCTTGACCATCTGGCGGTTGATGAACCGCAGCAGCGCGTTGTCGCTCTTGGCGAACGGATAATGCACCGGCTCTTCGATGGTGTAGTCGGCGTTGCCCTTGGTGGAGTTCACATGGGTGATTGCGTGGCACACCGTGCAGGTGATGCCGGCGTGCGCGGTCGGATGGTTGCGCGTGTCAAATTTGGGATCATCGAATGCCCCGCTGAAAAACGGCACCGGGTCGTGGCATCCGGCGCACCAGCGTGATGCCTTCACGTCGCCGTCGCGTTCCAGCATCTTTTTGCGCGTCTCCGAGATGCTGAAGAAGTACGGCTCGTTGTTGAAGGAGCTGAAGTGGTGGACGCTGTGGAACCAGCCCTCGTACACGTCCGGGTGACATTCCTGACAGTACTTGTCCATCATCAACGTTTCGGCCGGGATGAAGTTGCCGGAGGAGGTTCGGGCCAGCGACGGCTCGAAATATTTTACGCCTTCCTTCGGGCCAACGACGTTCCACTTGCGTGGGTCCTGCGTGTGCAGCGCCACCATGACCACCACCACCACGCCAACGGCTGCCGCCCAACTGACTCCGGCTTTCCACTTGATTTTTGGGCCGGCCAGGCGATGCAGGATGTACAGCCAAACCGCGAGGAACGGCGTGATCACGTGCGCCCAGTACATCACCGAGCGCAGTTCCGGGTTCTTGATCTCGAACCCTTCCACCCGCATCAGCGCCAGTCCGCTGAACAATAGAATCAGGCTGATGGCAAACAGTGCATACCCCACCGAGGCCGCGCGTTTGTTCGGTCGGTTCCATGCGTTTTTGATGTGAAAGATGCCGAAGAAAATGACCGGCAACAAAATCAGCAACCCCAGCACGAGATGGCCGAGAAACATGAACTGGTAAAAGTAATTCTGATACGTCTCACCCCGAAACCATTCCAGAAACGTGATGCTGGAAAGGTAGGCGGAGTTGGCGCCAAGCAGCGCGAACAAGACGAATACACTGAATAACAGAATGCGAAGTCGCGGCCCAACGGCGCGGACGTACTTTTTCTTTCGAGGGGAGGTTTCCTCGGATGGCATGTGTTGCGGGTGGAACGCGCTAACGCGTAAAGGCGAACCTATACTCCGCTCGCCGGGTCATTGCAACCCCGGCCAAGCGCTTGGCCAAGCGCATCACGAGGCACGGCCGCCGCTTGGCTTCAACTCCAGCCGGTGGCGGCCCGCACTCTTCCGCAATTGCACATCCGCCCGGAAGGTGTCCGCCATGAGCTGGCTCGTGAGCATCTTCCGCTTCGGCCCGCTGTCGAGTACCCGGCCGTCGCGCAGCAGTAGTGCGTGCGAATAAACCGGCGTGATCTCCTCGACGTGATGCGTCACGAGGATCAGCGTCGGGGCGTTCTTCGCTTGGCCAAGGTCGTCGATGAACTTCAAAAAGTTTTCGCGTGCCGCGGGATCGAGCCCGGCACACGGCTCGTCGAGCAGCAGCACCTCCGGCTTGGCCATGAGTGCGCGGCCAATCAAGACGCGCTGGCGTTCCCCCTGCGACAACACCGCCCACGGTCGATCCGCCAGATGCCCGCAGCGGATGCGCCGCAGCACCTTGCGCGCTTCCGCACAGTCAGCCGGCTTGGGCCGACCCCAGAGGTCAATCATCGCGTACTTTCCGGTGATCACCGAGATCAGCGCCGGCTCGTCTTCTGCCATCATCTGCCGCAGGCTCGAGCTGACCAGCCCGATTTTCCGGCGCAACGTCGGCCAGTGCGCCTCGCCGTATCGCTCGCCCAACAGATCGATCTCCCCCTCGGTCGGAGCGAAATAGCCGGTCAAAGCACTGAGCAGCGTGGTTTTGCCGGAGCCGTTCCCTCCCAGCACCACCCAGTGTTCTCCCCGGTTCACACGCCAGTTGATCTTTCGGAGAATGGTCGTGTCATCACGCCGGATGGTGAGATTCGACAGCTCGATGACTGTGGTGTCCGGCTTGGGCATGACCGGTCAGCTTCCTGAGATGGCATCGTTCACGCCGTCCCAAAAGTCGATACGTGCCTGCAACGCCGCCGCTGCCATGGCCCGCGTCTCCTCCTCGCGCCGGGCGTCGCTGTCGCACAGGCGTGCCAGCATCCGGAGGGCCATTGGCCCGTGCGATTCCTCGTCGAGATGCGTGTGGCGGGTGAGGTAATAATGAAACGTCGGGGCGTCGGCCTCGGTGATTTTCATCTCGGCCAGCAGCGACTTGAACATTCCCGGCACGATGTCCTCGCGGCCAAGCGCAAACGCCGCCGCCACGCGGTGCGGCATGCCGGACGCAATCACATCAAAGGTCGACTGCATGAACCGCCGGGCCGGTTCCGGCACCTCGCGCTTGGCCAAGCCCTTGGCCAAGCCGTCAGCGGCGACGCAGTTGATAAATTCGTTGATCCCGCCGAGGTCGGCCCCGATCTCGCTCATCGACTGGCGGTACATGTCGAAGTGACTGATGTACTCCGCCTCGCCGCCGGACAATGCCCGGTCCGACTCCTCCTCGGTGACGATCTCGTTGACAAAGCGCCGGATGTCGCCATCGCCGTCCGGCAGCCACGGCGAGCCGTGCGGCGCGAAAGTCTGCTGCAGGCTCTTGAGCAGCGACATAAAATCCCACACCGGATACACGTGATGCTCCATGAACACCCGCAGGCGAGGCAGCGTGGTGACAGAGCGAAAAACCGGATGCCCGACGAGCTTCGCCCGAAGCGGCTCCAGTGAGGATGAATCGAACGCGCCGCTCATGAACCGATCAACCGCGGATCGTCGCGTTGAGGTCGTTCCGCATTTGCTCGATCACTTTTTCATGAACGGCATCGACCTGCTTGTCCTTCAGCGTGCCCTCCGGCGAACGGTAATGAAACGCGTAAGCGACACTCTTGCTGCCCTCGTTCACGCCCTCGCCCCGGTAGACGTCGAACAGTTCCACCGACTCGAGATGCTTCGGCTTGGCCTTGCGCGCGCTGGCCAGCACGGCATCGTGCGTGGTGCCCTCGGGTACGATCATCGCGATGTCACGACGCGTCCCGGGGAACGCCGGCAATGCCTTGAAACCGCGCTTGGTCGTACGGCGTTGCAGCGCGAGATCGAGATCGAACTCGGCCAAATAAACCGGGTGCTTCAGGTCGTGCCTCCGGGCAAGCTGCGGTGACAACTGGCCAAGCGTGCCAACCGGCTTGTTGCCGCCCCGCACACTGCCGGACTCGATAAAAAAATCTCCCGACTCGGCATCGCGCTCGTAGCCCACGCCGCGCATGCCGAACTGGTCGGCGAATTCCTCGATGATTCCCTTCAGGTCGGCGAACTCGTTGATGGCATCCCGGTTTTCGCCCTCGTGAAACGGCAGAAACCGTCGCCCGGTCAACGCGATGCCCAGCCGCCATCCTTCCGCCGGCGAGCCGTCGTCATCACGGAACACCCGCCCGATCTCAAACATCGCCACATCCGGTGTGTCGTGATTGGCGTTGTGCTGCAGGACGTTGGTCAGGCCGGGCAACAGGCTGGTGCGCAGCTTGTCCTGCTCGCTGCTGAGCGGATACTCGAGCGCCACCGGGGCGACGCCGGTGATCGCAGCCGCCTCGCCGGAGACGAGCGTCTGCGTCTGTGCCTCGTACAGGCCCAACCCGGTCAGGATCGTGCGAATTTCCTCGAAGGCATCGTGCGTGGCATCAAACGGATGCGTGCCCACGCAACCGCGCGGCGGCGTGGACGGCACGTTATTAACGCCAAAAATCCGGACGACCTCCTCGATCAAATCCACCTCACGCTTCAGGTCCACGCGTACGGTGGGGATGCGAAACGTCGCCGAGGTATCGCCGTCTCGCGCCGTCTCCTCAAGGCCAAGCCCCTTCAAGCTGGCCACCTGTTTGTCGGCCGGAACGGCGATCCCAAGCAGTTGATCCGTCTTCGCGAAGCGCAGGGTGATCTCTCCCGGCTCAGCCGGTGTTGGGTAGGCATCAACACTGCCCTTGGCCAAGCGGCCGCCGGCCGTCTCGAGGATCAACTGGGCTGTGCGTTGGCTGACCCAGTCGCAACAGTTGGGGTCGCAGCCACGCTCGAACCGATACGAGGCATCGGTGCTGATGGCCAAGCGCTTGGCCGTGG
>JAPPPH010000312.1:12857-14201 GCA_028817635.1 Verrucomicrobiales bacterium
CCCATGATGCCGGCCAGTGCCACGCCCTTGGTTTCGTCGGCGATCAACAGCGCGCCGGTGGGTAACTCGTGTTCCTTCTCGTCGAGCGTGGTGAACTTCTCCCCGTCGGCCGCGTCGCGAACGACGATGACCGGCTTGTCGGCACCCTCTTTTTTCGTGAGCAGATGATAGTCAAACGCATGCAGCGGCTGGCCGGTCTCAAGCATGACGTAGTTGGTCACGTCGACCACGTTGTTGATACTCCGGATGCCAACCATCTCGAGCGTGTTCCGCAGCCAGTCCGGGCTGGGGCCAACCTTTACGCCGCGCACGACACGTGCGTTGTAGCGCGGGCAATGCTCGGCGTTGTCGAGCCGAACGTCGACCAGCGCCGCGGTCTCCTCGTTATCCGTCGGCAGATTCGGAACCTCCGGCACACGTAACGGCTGGCCGGTCAGCGCGCTCAACTCACGGGCGATGCCGATAACACTGTTCCAGTCCGGCCGGTTGGGCGTGACCTCCAGATCATAAACCACATCGTCGCCGGTACGGCCCAGGTGCTCGGCGAACGGTTGGCCCACCTTGGCCTCGGACGGGAGCAGCAGCAGGCCGTCGGCATCCTCGGCGATGCCCAACTCCTTGGCCGAGCACATCATGCCGCAGGATTCCACACCGCGAATCTTGCCGACCTTGATCTTGAACGGCTTCTCGCCCGGCTCGGTGGGCATCTCGCAGCCGGGCAGCGCCAGCGGCACCTTGCTGCCAACCTCAAAATTTGTCGCACCGCAGACGATCTGCCGCACGCCCTCGCCATCGTTCACCTTGCAGAGCGACAGGCGGTCGGCGTCCGGGTGCTGCTCCTTCTCCAGCACCTCGGCGACCACGATGTTTTCGAACCCGCCGGACACCTTCTCCACGCCCTCGACCTCGAGCCCAATCATGGTCAATTGCTCGGTGAGTTCCTCGGGCGTCGAGTCGAAGTCGACGTATTGCTTAAGCCAGTTGTAGGTTACTTTCATTTCCTCGGGGAAGCCGGCGAAAACCGGGGCGCGGCAGAGTACGCCAAAACCGGCAAAATGCGATGGATTTTTTGACCGGCCACACCCGCACAAATCCTTTGCCACAACCACGCGGTGGTGAAACACTGCCGGCCCATGATTTTGGAAAAACGAGTTTTTCCGGCCAAAAAACTGGCCGTCCTGCTTTCAGCCACGGCTCTCAGCCTGCCGGTATTTGCCGCAGACAAGGCGGAACCGGCTGAAAAGAAGGTGACCGAGGGTCACTCCTTCCACGGAGAGTCTTTCAAATAAGGCACACGGCAGAGGGATTACATGATGAAAGTCATGGGACTCTTGCGTTTTTCAT
>JAPPPH010000312.1:14211-17592 GCA_028817635.1 Verrucomicrobiales bacterium
CCGGCTGACAATAATGTGACCGAGTGGCACTCCTTCCACGGAGATGCGTTCAACGAAGGCCCCCGCCAGAGCGCTTACCTGATGAAAGGCATGGGCCGCGTGCGTTTTCCAGTCACCACCGACAGCCAGGAGGCGCAGCTCTATTTCACGCAGGGCGTCGCGCAGTTGCACGGCTTTTGGTACTTCGAGGCCGAACGCAGCTTCCGGCAGGCAGCGATGCTCGATCCCGACTGCGCCATGGCCTACTGGGGCATGGCCGTGGCCAACCGCAACAACACCGAGCGCGCAAAGAAATTCATTGAGGAAGCCAAGAAACGCCGGGACAAGGCCGACAAACGCGAAAAGCTTTGGATCGATTCCGAGGTCAATTACTGGGCCGACACCAAGAAGGCCGAGAAGGATCGCCGCAAGAAGATGGTGCGCGACCTCGAAACGATCATTTACGACTACCCGGATGACATCGAGGCCAAGGCCTTCCTCGCCGTCTGGCTTTGGCAGAGCGCTTACAAGGGGCTGAGCATCAGCAGCCACATGACGGTCAACCTGTTGATTCAGGACGTGCTCGATGTTGAGCCGATGCATCCGTGCCACCACTTCCGCATCCACCTTTGGGACAACGAAAAGCCGGAACGAGCGCTCGCCTCCGCCGCGCGCGCCGGCCAGTCCTCCCCCGGCATCGCCCACATGTGGCACATGCCCGGCCACACCTACTCCAAGCTCAAGCGATATCAGGACGCCGCATGGCAGCAGGAAGCCAGCGCCCGGGTCGACCACGCCCACATGATGCGCGACCGCGTGATGCCGGATCAGATTCACAACTTTGCCCACAACAACGAATGGCTCACGCGCAACCTCAACCATCTGGGCCGCGTGAACGACGCTGTCGCTTTGGCCAAAAACATGATCGAGCTGCCACGCCATCCGAAAAACAACACCTTGGCCAAAGTCGATTCCCCGATCGACTACGGCAAGCGCGGCAGCGCCAGTTACGGCCGCACTCGCCTGATTGAAACCCTGTTGCGGTACGAGATGTGGGAGGAAATCATCCAACTTTCACAAACCGTTTACCTCGAGGAAACCACCATTCCCGAGGAACAGGCCAAGCGCTTGGCCGCCATCGGGGCCGCCCACTACTCGCTTGGCCAAGCGGAGAAGGGAGCCGAGGGCTTGGCCAAGCTCGACGACATCACCGCCCGACTCAAGGAACTGAAACTCGAGGCCGGAACCAAGGCAGAGGAAAAGGCACGCGAGGAAAAGAAAAACGACAACGACGTCAACAAGGCCATGGTTGACGCGATGAACAAGTTCAACGGTCGCTTCAAGACGATCAACCAGTACAAGGCCGAACTCCTCGCCTATCAGGCGGTTGCCGATGACGACAAGGACGCCTTCAAGAAACAGATCGGCAAAGCCGGCCGCATCGCCCGCGAGCGAAAGGCGCAGCTCCACCTGAAAATCGGCGACAAAAAAGAGGCCGAAAAATTGGCCGGCCAATCCGCCAAGTCCCCCGGGCAGGTGCAGCCGCTGGCCAATTACGCCGACATCCTCTGGCAGTCCGGCAAGGAAAAGGAAGCCATCGAGCAGTTCAAGAAACTGCGCGAAATCTCGGCGCACCTCGACATCGATAAGGCAGTCTTCCAACGCCTCGCACCGATCGCCAAAAAACTGGAACTGCCGGAAGATTGGCGCACCGAAATCAAGCCTTCCGATGACGTCGGCGAACGCCCCTCCCTCGACACGCTTGGGCCGTTCCGCTGGGCGCCGTCCGCCGCCACGCAGTGGACCCTCACCGATGGGCAGGGCAAAAAACATTCGCTGGCCGATTACACCGGCAAACCGGTGATCGTCATTTTTTACCTCGGCAAAGGCTGCGCTCACTGCATCGAACAGCTCAGCGCCTTCGCCCCCGAGGTGGATCGATTCAAGCAGGCCGGCATTGATCTGGTTGCCATCAGCACCGACCACATCGGCGGCTTGCTCGAGACCTTTCAGCTGAACCAAAACAGACCGTTCCCGTTCCCGCTCTTGTCCAACGCCTCAATGGACGTCTTCAAGCAATACCGCGCCTACGACGATTTTGAGAAACAACCCCTGCACGGCACCTTCCTAATCGACCGGGCCGGCCTTGTCCGCTGGCAGGACATCAGCTACGAACCCTTCGAAGAAGTGGAATTCCTGCTGAAAGAATCCAAGCGCCTTCTGGCCCAAGACCCCCCACAGGTAACCAAGCGCTAGAGAAAAACGGGGATGCAAAACGCCCCCACCCTCATCCGGCCTTCGGCCACCTTCTCCCTCTATAGGGAGAAGGAATTTTAGCCTGCGCTTGGCCGAACGGCTTATCCCAACCAAATCCGGTCGATGGCCAAATCCCTGTCCGAAAGAATTGGACTCAAAGAAGTGTCTAAATAATTTATGTTGTGCGATTAATAAACATTGTTATGATTTTGCGCATGAAGGCGTTTGCTTCTATTCTATTTAGTGCCGCTCTCCTCACGGGATGCGGCGATTCATCCGAAGGTACGCAGGATAAATCATCTGATAATGATACATCCCAAGTTCCCGGAACCTACACATTCTCCCCTAAAGAGGGTGACTCAAAACCTGCCATCACATTTGTGTTGAAGGACGATAAATCGTTTACCGCTGAAGAACGCAGCGACAAATTCAGGGGCACTTGGAAAGTGGAAGGAAGCGATGTGATTCTTGAAGGAGTTGATGCGGAAAAAGGTGGCGACGATCAAGGCGGCGAAGACATCGGCGTCAGGTTCGACGCAAAAACATACCAACTGAAATCGATTACTGATGACGGCGAGGAAATTATGGATAAAATCCTCAAGCGCGCCGGAAAGGATACCGTCCACCTGAAAAAAGAGGCATAAACGGATTCTCCCAATTGGCGGGAAATGAATGTCAGGCCAATCCTCATCAAACAATTGTGACACTGCTCCATCCTCTCCCCCGGCGGGGGAGAGGACCAAGGTGAGGGGGCGAAAAACAACCACCCAAAAAACCACGGCACAAGCCAAGCGCCTTCGTAAAAAACCCACACCTCACGAAGCCAAGTTCTGGAAACTTTTGAGGGACAGGCGCTTTGAAGAATTTAAATTTCGCCGCCAGCATCCCATCGATCGGTACGTTCTCGATTTCTATTGCCCCAAGGCCAAACTTGCCATTGAAATGGACGGTGGCGGCCACGGTTTTCCATCCCGTAAGAAAACCGATCAACAACGAGATCAGTTTTTTGAATCCAAGGAAATCAAGGTTTTGCGTTTCTGGAATCATCAACTTGGGGATGAACTGGAAGCGATACGATTTGAAATCTGGTATGCGTTGATGGAACGAACGGGGAAGACGGATAAAATCGCCGGATTCAAACTAAAG
>JAPPPH010000262.1 GCA_028817635.1 Verrucomicrobiales bacterium
TGATACTTCCGCTTGGCTTCCTCGATGGACCAGTTGTCCGTAGGTGGACTGGAGGGGCTCCTGCTCATGGCATCCCGCAAGGGACGCGCACTATACGAGCGGCCGAAGCGAATTCAAACGAGAACCGCAGGCCGGCCCGTTCACCGGTCTTTGGAATGCACCGAAATCACCACCGGCCGATGATCAGAGCCGTGTCCCCAGTTCGGCACGACCGGGATGGATGAGTTGGCCCGATCCAGCTCGCGCGCCATCCCCGGGCTCAGCATGATGTAGTCGATACGCGAATAGACATCCTCGACGCCATAAAAATGAGTCCACGAGATATCGCGCGGAAACCATTTGCTGTTTCTCAAATTTGGCCCGCTGTCGCCGTTGCGCTCGCTAGGCCGGGTGTCGACGAGGCGGGAATTGCCGCGACCGACGATCGCCTTGACCGGCTTGGAATTATAGTAGTCGTTGAAATCCCCAAGCACGACGAGGTTGATGTCCGGATCCGCCTTCAACCGAGTATCGACGATGCGCCGTAATCGGTAGGCCTCCTGTAGCCGCATCTCGGCTTGGTCGGCTTCAGGCACTTTTCGTTTGGATTTCAGATGCGCGTTGATCAACGAAAAGTCATAGCCCCGCACTGTGATTTGCACCTCGGCAAACCCCCGGCCGACATGCAGCCGCCGACCGTTTAGCAGGTAACTTTCGTTGTCGTGCTTCGTGATTTTCTTGAATGGATACCGGCTCAGATAAGCCACGTGAATCGCCGGGTCGAAAGACTTCAAGTGCTCCACATACGGGAGGCTTAACCCCTTGGCTTTCAGGTCTTTCTGCAGCTTGGCCAAGGCCTTGGTCGTACCGATTTCCTGCAGTGCGAGCACATCCGGCTTGGCCGCGAGAATGCTCTCGACCACCTTGGCCTGGGCCAGCTTGGTCTTGAGCGGCCGATTTTGGATGGGCGAGAGGATGTAATTCTCGACGTTGTACGATGCCACGCGGATCGACGTCTGCGCTTGGCCAAGCGGGCCAAGCACGACCCCGAGCAGGAATGGGATGATGAGTCTCTTCACGATTTGGTTATTCAGCCTTGATGATGAAAAACTGGGCAGCCGACTTTGCGGGCGTGCTGAACGATCCGCTGCCACCGTCAAAGGTCAATCCTTCGCCGAGCGGTTCGTACGGGCCGTTCACCGCTTGGCTGCCAAGGACAGTGTAAGTCGCGGTTGGTGCGGTTTCCCAACTTAAACTCAGTTCACCGTTGTTCACCTCGGCGAGAATGACGATGTCCGGCACCGGCAAAAACGGCTCCTCGGTGAACGGCGCGCCGCTTGGCCAAGTGCCCGGGGAGAAACCCTTGCCCGCGATGTTGCCGTGGGCCATGAACGGTGCGCTTGGCCCAGGGTGCCGGGTCAACGATCCATTGCCCGGAGTCTTGCCAAACTTGATCCGGTCAATGACGTAGCCGTCGGCGTTGCGCAGGGTGATGATGTCGCCGCTGTTGTTCAGGCCAAGGCCACTGGTACTCTCCGTCGCCGGCAGCGCCAGCACGCCTTCACCCAGCACCGGCTCTGAGCCGGAGAGGCGTCCGCCATAAACAATGACTGCTCCGCGCTTGGCCACGATGTCACCCTCGTAAAAATTGCTCCGCAACGCAACCGCGTCGGAGAGGCTCCATCCCTCGAGATCTACGTCCGCCTGGCCAAGGTTGGCGATCTCGATGAATTCATCCTCGACGTAAATCTTGCTCGAGCTGCTGGGGGTCTCGCGGCGCAGCGGATTGTAGTGCCGATCTGATTCCTTGCCGGTCGGATTGGCCATGATCTCTGTGATCACAACCTGCTGTTCTGCTGCACTCGGCACATAAATCTGCCATTCAAACAACTGCGAGCCTTCGCTGTTTTCCGCCTCAAGGGTGATGTCCATCAGCTCTCCAGCATTGGCATCATTCGGGGCGAGGGCGAGGGTTGCGGTCGTCACGTTGTCATCGTCAACCGTGACGCTCCAGTCACCGGTCGCCGTCACAGTTGCGGCCTTGTTTTCTGCGGGATTCTTGATGATCGCCTCGATCATGGCCGTTTCGCCGGGCAGCAGGAAATGGTCGATGTTCGACCCCTCCAATGGCCGTCCGGGTCGGAGGAGTGTCTCGTACTTGAACGTGAATTCAATTGTCGGCAACTGCGGCCCGGAGATGTCCTCGATGCGCGTTGGCATCAACTGGTAGCCTCCCTCGCGCGGCCGGTCGCGCATGTATTGGGAAAGGACTCCGGTGACGTTGACGACATCCCCGGGGAACGGCTGGCCGATGATCGATTTGATCCGCGAATCAATGCGCATGGTCAACGTCAGGCCATCGGTGTTGGCCAACGTATAGTTTGCTCCGCCTGAGAATTTTGAACCGCCCTTGTTGTCGATCTCCACCTCACTGGCGACCACCAGTGACCCTTCGAGCGCTTCCATCACCGTTGCATCGCTGGCCTGCGCGAAGTCGATCGCAACCGGCTTAGGTAGTGGGTTGTCGCTGCTGACGACCTTGACCAGGTGCAACGAGTTGCCGGCATCCGGCACGAGCTGCAGCAGGCCGTTGTAGTGGCCAAGCGGCGCCGCGACACGAACCTTGTCGCCCGGCTTCGGGTGACTCGATTTGCCGCTGCGAAAATAAACCGCGATGCCGGCAGTCTCGTCTTGTAAATAAAACAGCGAATGACTGCCGCCGGTCAAGTTGGTGTGAGTGGTGACGATGCCCTCGGTGGTGAAGATGGTCTTCGTGTCGGAAGGCTCGAGGTTTTCGTTCATCAACGAACGAAGATGCTTGATGGTGACCACGTCTCCACCGGGTGAATCCTGAACCTTGATCGAGGCCGGCTCGCTCGTGACACTGCCATCGTTGTTGCTGACCGTGACAGTGTAGTCTCCGGCATCCGCCGCCGAGATGTCGGCCAGCTCCAGCGAACTCGATGTGGCTCCCTCAATGGCTTCGCCGTCTTTTCTCCATTGGTACGACAGAGGCTCTGCACCGGTCGCCACCACGGACAGAGAGATCGTCTTTTCCGCCAGGGCAGTCTGCGACTTGGGCTGTGTGAGGATGGCCAGCTCGCTGGCTCCATCGCCGTCGATGACATCCGCAAGTGTGGTGCCGATCTTCAAGTTATCAACCATCATCGAGCCGATGCTTTTTGCCTGCCGAGTCGCAACAGCGGTTACGTCAAAGCCGGAGCCGTTGTCCGTGGTGGTCACACCGCCGGCCGCGTCGGCCTCGGGATCAATCCAAAGCGTGGTACTCGCATCGGCCAGACTCATCGCGATAACCACCTTGTAGACCGTGTCGAGGTGCAGGTCGGTGTCCACCACGGCGGTGGATTTTTTGCCTTTCGAAGTGACGCCGATCCGGAACGCGCCCCCCTCAGCGCCGGTCGTCTGGGCCATCACACGAGCCCGGAACCCGAAGCCCTTGTCGCGAAAATGCGCAAAGTAACTCCCTCCGCCGCTTGGAAACTGGGTGAACTCCACATCGAACGAGGCGTAAAGCGTGCCGCCTCCTGATTTCTTGAACGGACCGCCCGGCAGGGTCGTGTGGAAATCCTCCGAGTTGGACTGCGTCATCATCAACCGACCATCGGAAACCTCCGTTTGGCCGCCGGTGCCGCTGTGAGTTTTCCAAGTGTCGGCGGCCAGCTCGATGATCGCACCGTCGTCATAATCAAATGGTTCATCAAGCACCACCTCGGCCCGTGCGAAGTTGAGCGCGCAGACCACCGTCAGGAATAGGAGTCCTTTTTTCATTTGTCGTTTGGTTGAAATCATTCTCGAAATGGAGCATTCCAAATTACATCCGGATTTGGCCCTTCAAACACGCCGGCCCCGTTGGTGACCGAGTGGCGGGAAAAATAGGCAGCATGACCGTCAATGAACGACAACACCCCGCCCTGCCCCTTGTGCCGCTCCGGAAACGCGCGCCACCGCGCAGCCGGATTCACTGAGTAATACGGATTGCCCAGCCCCTCGGACGAACTGAAATACATGTCCATGTAACCCACAGTCGCCGACGGATTGGCCAGATCCGTCGCCTTGGGCATCCGCGGGTACGGCAGGTAGGAATTCACCGAGCCTCGCTTCAGATCGATGTTCATCGCGTAACTGAAGAAGCCATTCCGTCCACCACCGTTTAATTGCTTCAACCTGTCTATTT
>JAPPPH010000009.1 GCA_028817635.1 Verrucomicrobiales bacterium
GGGAAAAAGGAGGGACTGGAGATCGGCTGGTACGAGAACGGCCAGCAACGCTGGGAGGCGGTTTACGAGGAGGGCAGGGTGAAAAACAAACTACGCTGGGAGCGGGACGGCACGCCGGCCGGAAAAAAGGCACCCAAAATTCTTTGAGATGAAAACATACAAATCAATCAAACTTGGCCAGGCGCTGCTCGCCCTGGCCGTGAGTGTTGTCGCTTGGCCAAGCGCAAGCGCGGAGGAAAACCCGCTCGACCGCTACGTGGCCAAGCCGGATCCGGCATACGAGTATCGACTGCTCTCCACCGACAAGGGCCGCGGCTACACGGCGTCTATTCTCGAGATGACGTCGCAAACGTTTTTGACCAAGGCCGATGTCGACCGGACATTGTGGAAGCACTGGGTAATCATTGTCCAGCCCACAAAGGTACGGCACCAGACCGGCATGCTGATGATCACCGGCGGCAGCAACGGCAAGGAGCCGCCGACCAAGGCCAGCGATATGGTGGTGCAGACCGCCGTGAAAACCGGCTCGGTGGTGGCGGAACTCAAGATGGTGCCGAACCAGCCGCTGCGTTTCACCGGCGAGGATCGCGACCGCTACGAGGACGCCTTCATCGCTTACACATGGGATAAATACCTGCGCACCGGCGACGAACGCTGGCCGGCCCGGCTGCCGATGACCAAGGCAGGCGTCCGCGCGATGGACACAATCACCGATTTTCTGGCCAAGCCGGAGAGCGGCTCCGTGACGGTCGACAAGTTCGTGGTGGCAGGGGCGTCCAAGCGCGGCTGGACCACTTGGAGCGTGGCGGCGGTGGACAAGCGCGTGGTGGCTATTGTGCCGATCGTGATCGACATGCTCAATGTGGTGCCCTCGTTCAAACACCACTACCGCGCCTACGGCGGCTACTCGCCGGCGGTGAAGGATTATCAGGAGATGGGCATCATGGGCTGGCAGGACACGCCCGAGTACAAGCGGCTGATGAAGTTCGTTGAGCCGTACGAGTTTCGTGAGCGTTTCACCATGCCCAAGTTTTTGATCAACGCCTGTGGCGATCAGTTTTTTCTGCCGGACTCGTGGAAGTTTTACTACCACGACCTCATCGGCCAAAAGCACCTGCGCTACGTACCCAACACCGGCCACTCACTCGGTGGCACGGATGCCGTCTACAGCATGGTCGCCTACTACAACGGCATCCTTAACCGGGCCAAGCTCCCGGAATACGAGTGGGCCGTGCAGGAGGACGGCAGCATCAAGGTGACCACTGCGACTCAGCCGAAGGAGGTTTTGCTGTGGCAATGCTCCAACCCGGAGGGGCGGGATTTTCGCATCGAGGTGACCGACAAAACGTGGACCAGCAGCCGGTTGCGTCCGGTGGCCAGGGGCACGTACGTGGGGCGGGTGCCTGAGCCGGCCAAGGGCTGGACGGCATTCATGGTGGAGCTGACCTACCCGGAAACGGCCAAGCGCTCACGGAAGGTAAAACTGGGCGGCCGGCTTGGCCAAGCGCGGGAGACGATCGGTATCCCCTACAAGTTCACCACCGGCGTGCACGTGCTGCCGGAGAAGATGCCGTTCGAGTTCAAGCCAAGCCCGATTCCCGGGCGATAGCGCTTGGCCAAGTGCAGAGTCCTATTCGCTGAGCTCCAAAGATCACTTGGCACGGACGAGCTTCATGATGCGGCCGTCCTTGTTCCAGTCTTGCACATAGAGGTTGCCGTCGGCGTCCCAGTTGGAGCCGTGCGTGCCGCTGAATACGCCCTCAACCCAGTCGGCTTGAGCCACGCCGTAGCTGCGCCCCAGCTTGGCATCGGGATTGTGCCCGAGCACCGCCATGATGGTGTTGCTCTTGTCGAGGATCACCACGCGGCCGTGCAGGTCCGGCACGGAAACGTAGTCACCCTGTACCGCAACGGAGGTCGGCATGCCCAGCCCGCCGATGACTTCATTGATGTATTCGCCCTCGAGGCTGTAGTGTAGCAGGCGGCCCTTCGGTTGGTGATTGCGGTCGCAGATCAGCAGGCGCGGCGGGTCGTAGCGCGTGTCGAGCGTCATGCCGTGCGCGGTGTTGAATTGCCGTGGCCCGTTACCCTTGGCCCCGAAGTGTTTCAGGTATTTGCCAGCCTTGTCGTACTTGAAAATGATGTTGCTGGCGTAGCCGTCGGACAAATAAATGTTGCCATCGGGATCGACCGTGATGGCCGTCGGGCTGAAACTGGTGAGCTCGAGTCCGGACTCCTTTGGGAAGGGCAGCTTGAGCGCGACCGTTCCGTCGGTGGCGTTAAACTTGATACCCTCCTTATTGGCATTACGCGCGCCGTAGATGAACTCCGTGCCCCCCTCGTCGAAAATCTCGATGTCATGTAGCTTGGTGTACGGCTCGTCGAGAAAACTACGCACCACCTTGCCGTCCGGACTGAAGGCGTACACGCCGCGGTCGGCGCTGGTGTAGATCGTGCCGTCCTTGCCGATGGCCACGCCGCCGTGCGTTGGGCCGATCTGGGATTTGCCGTCCTCACCGAGACCCCAGCCGGGAATGGTGTCGAACGTCATCAGGCCGGTGCCAAGTCGAACCCCCTGTGGTGCTTGGGCGGCATCCTCGAGTGACTTGATTTTAGCATCCTTCTCAGCCGCCGCCTTTTTCAGCGAGGCAATCTCGTCCTCCAATTTTTTCGTTTCCTCTGAATGATCATGGTCATGATCGTGATCGTGGTCAGTGACGTGGTCGTGACCATGGTCGTGGCTGTGATCGTGCGCGTGTTCTTCACCTGTCGGGCCGCAGCCCACAAGAAACAACGCCGCAATCAGGAACGTAAAAAGAGGTTTCATAGCGCAGGAACTGTTGGCGCAGGCGCACGGTATTTCAAGCTGAATTCTTTGCCTGTGCGTAACCGTGTAGATAAACCGTGCGGTACGGTGTCGCTTCAGGGGTTCTTTTTGCCGTTCAGCATCAGGCCCACCCACGTGTTCCGGACGAGAAAATGGTAGGTGAGGATGCACACCGCCGAGACGATTGCGGTGACGAACGTGAACTTGAGCAGCCCCGGCATGTCCCATCCCGTAAACAGCACCGCGAAGCCGACACATAAAGGGCGGTGGAAAAGATAGACCCAGTAAGATGAATAAACAAAGTAGGTGGTCTTTTTGTTTGGCTGTGTGATGAACCTTTCAGTCAGCCCGATCAGACTAAAAATGGTAACCCACACACAGCATGCCTGAAGGATGGTCGCCGTGTTCATGTACAAGGCTTTCTGAGCGAGCAATTCCTTGGCACCCTCGTTTCCTTTTAACAGTTTTTCGTAGTGCCAATGGGATTCACCTACCCAAAGCAATCCTCCCAAGAGAATGGCGGCAAGGGGCGTGTAAACCCAGACCCATTTCTTAAAGTGCTCGATGACATCCCGTCGGGCGTACAACACCCATCCAGCAACAAAGAAAACGAAAAAATTCAGCAGGAATGGAATTCCGGGCAAGAAATCAAACGAGACGTTAAAATGGAAGCTGCCCTCGTTTTTTAACGTCAAAAAACTCAACAGAATCAGGGCGGGAATGATCAGCACCTTCGCCCATGTTGAAAAAACAAAATCAAGCAATCGATTTAGGCAACCCGCGGCGGAGGGAATTTTATTTTTGACGAAATGAATGACCGGAATGGAGACGAAATAAAAAATCACGAGGTAATGGATAAACCACAAATGCATCGTGTGAGGTGCGGTGTCCCCGATGATCGGGAGGTGATCCCAACTCAAATTGTTGCGGAGAATTTCGAGCAGGGGAGTCGCGTTGGATCCGTCCAACATGACGTCCTTGCCGGTCGACCAGACAAAACGGTCCATCGGCCATAGGAAAAACCAAAATAGGATCAACGGGATGAGAATTCGTTTCGTCCTGTTTTTGATTAGCTGTCCTGTGCCTCGTTTTTCCATCAGCAGCGCAGCAAAAAAACCGGCCAGCAACATGAAGGCTGGCATACGGAAAAAATGAATCACCCAGATGATTCGCTGGACGGTCATGTCGTAACCGCTGACATCCCGGAAGGGATCTCGCGGATGTTCCGCGATGGTCAGGATGTCCATCTCATCCGGGAACGGCATGTACATCACCCCGGCGTGGAGCACGACGCCGAGAAACATCATCAGCGCACGCAGCAGATCCAGACCATGGTATCTCATCGC
>JAPPPH010000166.1 GCA_028817635.1 Verrucomicrobiales bacterium
GTTTCGCAGTGTGCCGTTGGCCAAGTTTTCGATTGCCTCGGCGGCGTCCCCGTTTGAAAGGTGGCCGTGTCGACTCATAATGCGCTGCTTGATGGCCCACGGCCGGCGGGTGTCATCATGCAGGCGGTTGAGGTCGTAGTTCGCCTCAATGAACAGCGCGCTGGCACCACGTACCCGCTCCAGTACCAGTCGGGTGGTTTGGCCAAGGTCGGTCAGGATGCCGACGCTGCCGTTGGGCGTCCGAATATGAAACCCGACCGGATCCTGTGCATCGTGCGGCACGGAAAAATTCTCAATATGCATGTCGCCAATCTCGAATGGTTCGCCGGTGACGAATTGCCGTATGTCGAGCGGAGCTTCCACCCTGAACCGCAGCTCGTCAGCGGTCAGGCGATTGCAGTAAACCGGCACCTCAAGTTTTTTGCAGAGCGCCTTGAGGCCCTGCGTGTGATCGGTGTGCTCGTGGGTGAGGAGAATGCCGTCGAGCGTCTCGGGTGAGCGGCCAAGCTGGCCAAGTCGGAGGCGGATTTGTCTTCCACTCAGGCCGGCATCGATCAGCAATCGCGTCTGATCTGTCTCAAGAAAAGAGGCGTTTCCACCGGAACCACTCCCCAAAACCGTGAACCTCGTTGGCACCGAGGCAGGGTAATGCGCTTGGCCAAGCGCGGCAACGGGCGGGATGAAAAAGTTGTTCACAATTAGGCGTGAACGGGAAGGGTGGCATGGAATTGTCAAAGCATTTTTTATGCCTTTTTCAACTTGTGGTCATCGACAGGCGGATTTAATGTCAGCCCGTGGCGCAGCAGGGATTCCAGATGTCGCAGAAGATGTCGCTCAACCAAGTGTTGGCGCCACAGCTTCAGCAGTCCCTCAATCTTCTGCAAGCGCCCACGCTCGAACTGAAGGCGATGGTGGATCAGGAGTTGCAGATCAACCCTGTGCTGGAAGAACAAGCTGCGTTGGACATGGAGGCGAAGGAACGCGGTGAGGCACCCGAGTCGACGCCGTCCACTGACCTCGCGGAGCCGCCAAGCGACACAAAATTCGACCCGACCGACGAGAGTGGCAAGGACGAGCCGATTGATGATTTCCAGAAGGAGATGAATCAATTGATCGAGCTGGACCAGGAGTGGCGCGATCATTTTGCGAGTACGAATATCCCGATGAGGGATTCGCGGGACGAGGATGAGAAGCGTCAGTTCATGCTGGATTCGGTGACCAGTGGCCAGTCGTTGCAGGAGTTTTTATTGGAACAGGCCAGGCTTTCCGATTTGGATGATGGGTTGATGAAGGTGGCCGAGTTGATCATCGGCAACATCGATGACGCCGGTTTCCTGCAGACGAGTGTGGATGAACTGGTGTTTTCCAGTGGCCAACAGGCAAATCACATCCAAACAGTGCTGGACGTGATTCAGGCGTTTCATCCGCCGGGCGTGGGTGCACGGGATTTGCGCGAGTGCCTGATGCTGCAACTCGAACGGGCTGACCGAGTGGAATCGCTTGAGTACCAGATTGTGCGAGAGTGCATGGATGAGTTGGGCCGCCGTCGCATCAAGGAGATCGCCAAGAAAATGAGCCAGACCGTGGATGCGGTGCAGGAGGCGATTGAGCGCATCGGTCACCTCGAGCCCAAGCCGGGCCGGGAATATCTGCCGGACACGGAGCAGTACGTGGTGCCGGAAGTGTTCATTCGCCGTGGTGACGATGGCGAATGGAAGGTGACCTCCAACCATGAGCACGTTCCAAGGCTCCGCATCAGTAACGCCTACAAGGATTTGATGGCGCAGGCCGCAACCTCCAGCGAGGTGCGGGATTACATTCGCGACAAGATTCGCTCCGGGAAATTCCTGATCAAGAGCATCCACCAGCGGCAGTCGACCATCGTCAACATTGCCAACGAGATTCTCATTCGACAGGCGGAGTTTATGGATCACGGAGCATCCCAGCTTCGACCGATGACCATGTCGCAGGTGGCGGAGGCCGTGGGTGTCCATGAAACTACGGTCAGCCGTGCCGTCTCCGGCAAATACATCGAGACCCCTCACGGGGTGCTGGAGATGAAATACTTCTTCACCGCCGGGCTGGCTTCCAAGGACGGATCGAGCCTGGCCAACACCAGTGTCAAGGAGATGCTCAACGACCTCGTCAAGAAGGAGGATCCGACCAAGCCGCTTTCCGACGAGGAACTGGTGAAGACCTTCAAGGAAAAGGGCGTCAAGATCGCCCGCCGCACGGTGGCCAAGTACCGGGCGGAACTAAACATCCTGCCGTCGCATTTGCGTCGCACCTATTAACGCTTGGCCAAGCGCGATTTTCCAGTTGCCAAGAGCGACCCCCGTGGGAATACTTCTCCCGCACTCAGTATCTGATAATGAGAAAATCAATTGCACTAATCATGGCGTTGAGCGCGTTTGGCCTGAACGGTCTGCGTGCCGAGGTGGATTTTGCCAAGTCGGTTCAGTCGGTCTTTGAGGCGCGCTGCATCGATTGTCACGGCTCGAAGAAACAAAAGGGCGACCTACGGCTCGACTCGTTGAAGGCGGCATCCGCTGTGATCGAACCCGGTAAATCCGGCGAGAGCGACCTGTTCAAGCGTATCACCCTGCCGGCTGATCACGAGGATATCATGCCGCCCAAGGGCGATCCGTTGACCAAGGAGCAAATTGACGGGATCAAGGCGTGGATCGATGAGGGCGCCAAGTGGCCGGAAGGGCTGGTGCTTCTCAGCGAAAAAGCACGGGCTGCGGCCAAGGCCGCCGCGAGTCGTCTGCCGGTGCCGGACATCAAGGCCGCTGAGGTGTCTGACGCGGAGAAGGCTGCCATCGCCAAGCTCAGCTCAGGTGAGGGCATCGGCGATCAGGCTGCCGCACCGCTGGTAATGGCTCTGGCGCAGGACACGCAGTTGATCTACGCGAACTTCCGATTGATCGGCAAGAATGTTGAGGACAAGCACATTGCCCCGCTGGCTGACATCGCCAATCTGAGTGAATTGGATCTGTCCAATACGAAGGTCACCGGTGCTGGCTTGGCCACGATCAAAAACAGCAAGCGGTTGACCAAGCTCAGCCTCGCTGGCACGGCGGTGGACGATGCCGCGTTGAAGAACATCGAGGGGTTGACCAACCTCATGTCGATCAACCTTTACAACACCAAGGTCACCGACGCCGGTCTGGCCAGCCTCAAGAACATGAAGTTTCTACGCAAAGTCTACGGTTGGCAGAGCGGCATCACCGAGAAGGGTGCGGCCGAGTTGAAAAAGGCACTGCCAAACGTCGATGTGAACCTTGGCTTCAAACTCGCCAAGGTCGAGCCGAAGGAGGAAAAGAAGGAAGAGGTCAAGCAGGTCGCCTTCAATAAAAAGTGCCCGGTGAGCGGCAAGGACATCGACCCGACCAAGCTCTACACCATCAACTTCTGCTGCAACAACTGCCTGGGTAACTTCACCAAGGATCCGGCCAAGCACGTGGCCAAGCTCAAGGGTTCAGACAACAAGAAGTGCATCTTCCAGGACAAGGACGTGGATGCCGGCAAGAAGTTCGTGATCGGCTTTTGCTGCGGTAACTGCCTCGGCGGCTTTACGAAAGACCCGGCCAAGCACATCGCCAAGGTCAAGAAATAGACCATTCAGTTTTCCCAAGCCCCGGCACACCGCCGGGGCTTTTTTTGTCGCTTGGCCAAGCGCGCTTGCTGAAATCCCATCGGCTGGCTAGCTTGGCCAAGCGCTTGGTTTGATGGACGAGTTACAGGAACAGTTTGACGAGGCGACGTTCGCTTTTAGTCAGGGAGACTACAAGGCCGCAGCGGAGGGGTTTGAATCCATCCTTGAGGTGGACGAAAATCACTTCGACGCTCGGATGTCGCTGGGCATGGCGCTCTGCCGACTGGAGCAGTTTGACCGGGCGATTGAGGAGGGGCACAAGGCGGAAAAACTGAGGCCGAATGACCAGATGGTTCACACGAACCTGTCTTTGTTTTACGTGAAAATCGGAAACAAGGAGGCAGCGGAGCATCACGGGCTGCAGTCGAAGATTGCCTCGTGGAAACAGCCGGGCGCTGCGACCACACCGGAGGCGGAGGGGGAACTGCAAATGGCCAAGCCGAAGGCAGAGTCGTTTAAGTTGCCCGGCAAATTCCCGGACATGCCGTGGCGCAAAAACCGCAACAA
>JAPPPH010000427.1:0-15253 GCA_028817635.1 Verrucomicrobiales bacterium
CGATACCGCCTTTCGGGCGACACGTGCACGGTAATGGCCACCCGATTTTCCGTCACGCTGATCGACTCAATGATGAACCGGTCGTTGGCGTTGTTCGGATCGGTGCCGCTGAGGAATTCCCCGAGGTT
This sequence comes from Verrucomicrobiales bacterium, assembly GCA_028817635.1. GTDB lineage: Bacteria > Verrucomicrobiota > Verrucomicrobiia > Limisphaerales > UBA1096 > UBA1096. The sequence goes on from JAPPPH010000427.1 coordinate 129, forward strand.
GGTCACCCCGTCGTTGTCGGCATCGGCCGCGGCGTCGGCTGCGTTGGCGGGATCGAGTTTGTTCGCCACCTCCCATGCGTCGCTCATGCCGTCGGCATCGCGGTCACCCGCAGCGGCGTCGGCGTTTTTGCGACCGGCGGTCGGTGCGGCAGATAGCCAGTTTTTCGGGTCGTCCCCGAACTTCGACCCGGTGATGCGCTGGAGCGAGAGGCCTGTACCGTCGGCATCGTCCGGCCACGGCTCGGCGTTGTCGTAGCCGATGCTCTCGACCGGAATGTACGGCACATAGCCAGCGTCCTCGTGGTCGATGCCCTGCGTATTATCGGGGCGCAACAGGCTGACGGTCTCGCCGCCGTTGGAGAGGCGACCGCCAAACGGCCCTACCAACGGCACATCGTCCGGCACATCGTAATGTTCGATGAATCGTGAGGCGATCGCCGACTCGGCGACCGGATCAAATCCAACAAGCAGCAGGTATCCGCCGGCACGCAGCGTGAGCTCGCCCGGCAGCGTCATGTTCACACCGCCGGCCAGGCGCCAACGGTTGTGCTGCTCCTGCGGGTGGTACAAGGGCACGGTACGGTTGCTGATGTTTCGCAGTTCGATGTACTCAAGCTGCGCTTGGCCAAGGCCGACTACGTCAGGGGCGCCCTCGTACTGAATCTCGCTGATCACGACCGGGCCGACGAGCGCCGACGAGTTGTTCGCACCTTCACCGGTGCGGAATTGCTCGACGGTTACCGGCAGGTCGCTGCCAAAAGTGCGCTTGGCCAAGGCGGCGAAGTTCCAACCCTGACTGGTCGGCACGCGGCCAACGGAAACGCCATTCGCCGTGGGCGGGATCGACTGCACCGCGCGGTAACCAGTGGGCTTGCCGTCGGCGTCCGTTACCGTGAGATAAACCGTGTCGCCGTGCGCGGAGTTCAGGCTGAAACCGGTGCCGCCCGCGTTGAAGCTGCCCTCGTAAAAGACGGCGTAACCGCCGGGAGCAATTGTTGTGTCCTCCGGAATCTCGAACCGCGTGGCTCCGCTGGGCGTGTCGCCCAACAGCCAACCGCCCACGTTGATCTCGGTGTCGCTGATGTTTCGAATCTCGATAGCGTCCTCGAGCGGCGCGTCGGTGTGCGCCAACACCTCGTTGATCACCACGTCGAGCAGCGGCAGGTAGTTGCTCGCGCCGGGAGTGGGTGTGTCGGGAAAATCAGCATAGGCCGAGGCACCGTCCGGCAGTCGGCCCCGCGAGATGCCGTCGGCCTGATTAACGATTTCCACCTCGTCGATTGGGTTGCGACGACTGCCGTAGAGCCGCAGCAATTCGCCGCGACCGCGCAGACTAAAATTGACGTGGTGTGCACCGGCCTTGACATCGCCATCGGCCACCCAGCGCACCCACCCTCCCGAGGGGATGAACGAGTTTTCGGGGATCACAAACTTCGCGCGGCCGACTGCGGTGGGATCATCCGTCAACGACAAGCCGCCCAGATTTACGGGGGATTCGGATGGGTTGAACAGTTCAAACCAATCGTCGCCGGAGGCCGGGTTGGCCATCCACTCGTTGATCACCAACCCAAGCGGGTCGCCAAACGATGCAGTTGTCGCATTATCCGCGCCGGGCGTTGGCTCGATCAGCAACCTCCATTTGCCAGCGCTCTGGCCGATCGATTGGTCGGCGATCTGGAAACCGTACTCGACCGAGTCGGCCACAAAATCGTCGGGATCGATGAGGTAAAGCGCCCCGCCCTCCCCCGGGAGCGAAAATCCGGTGTTGGTGGAACTCGCCGGGCGATTGCCGTCGCACAACACCACAAGGTAGCCGCCCTTGGCCAGGCGTGTCCCGGCAGGGAAAGGCCAGCCGATACCGTTCGCCGAGCGCGCAAGGCGCAAGCCGTCGAGCGACACCGTTTCGTCCGTGTCATTGTAAATCTCCACCCAGTCACCGGCGCCGGAGCGATTGTACGCGAGAAGCTCGTTGAGGCGCGGGCCGTCAAAATCCGGGACAATGTTTGGCGCACCCGGAGTGGCGCCGCGCGTGAACTTCGTCCGCTTGGCGCTTCCGTCCGGCAACAGCCCCTCGGACACACCGGAGCGCTGGCGATTGTAGCTCATCGTGGCAAACTCGATGCCCTCGGCGGTGATTAGCGTGATCGTTCCGCCCTCGGTCGGCAGCGACAGATCGACGTGGTAGGTGCCAGATTTCATGTCGAGCCGCACACGCTGATGGCCTTTGGGCGGGATGGCGGCGATTCGGTGCAGGCCGCCGATCTCCTGCCCCACCCGGATGTGCAGGCCGGTGATGAGGGCCGGCGCGGTGGGATGCGGATTGTAAAGCTCGATCCAGTCACTCCCGCCCTCCTCCGGAAAGGCCATCCACTCGTTGATGACCAGCGCAGTCGTGTCGGCCAAGGCGACCGGTTCGTTTGCCGTGCCAAAGGTTGGGCGGCCAAGCGTCCAGCCGTTGTTCGCGCGGATGATGGATCCGTGGATGCGACCAAACGTAACGGCGTCCACACGGCGACCATCGGCATCAAACAACGCCACTGAGTCTCCCCCTTGGCCAAGGCCAAAGTCGGCACGAGTGCCGTCCGCATCACCCGGGCCACACCAGATGCCCAGCAGGCCTGCTTGGCCAAGCGTGGCACCCTTGGGCAACGTGAACTTGTTGCCGCCACCATCGCGGAGCACCCAACCCTCGAGGTCGACCTCCGCTTGGCCAAGGTTTCGCAGCTCGATGAAATCCTGCTCGGTATCGTCCGCCGATCGGACGTGCACCTCGTTGATGATCACGACCCGGGCGCCGACGCCGGCTCCCGCTTGGCCGGGCGAACCGGCCTTGGCCGCACTGGACGCCCAGTTGGACGCCGCACCGGGATCAGCCAGCAAATCAATCAGCTCCAGTGAATGGCCGTCACCATCGGCCAGCCTTGGCCAGGCGCCGCCATCGCTGAAGTCCACCTCAACCACCCGACGCCAGTTCATGTCGAGCAGGGTCAACCGCTCGCCACCGTTGGACAGGCTGCCCTTGTACCAGCCGTAGACCGGCAGCCCGGGGTAGCGGAGCTTGAACGCGTCGGGGTCGTCGTCCGATGCCAGAACGATATACTGACCGGGGGCGATCGTCGCGTCGCCGTCGAAGGTGTAGTCGATACCGTCGAACCGGTACCAGCTAAGCGGCACCTCGGAGTCGCCGCTGTTGTGCAGCTCCACAAACTCGTACTCACTGCCACCCGGCGGATTGTACATGATCTCGGTAAGGCGCAGCGGTGTCCCTGCGCGACCGGACTGGAATTGATGCTCCACCAAAGCGCTCCACTGGCCGCCGTCCATCGTGCGTGCGCGGACGACGCTGTCCTTCGTCAGCTTGATTGGCGACTCGTACTTGATGGCGCCCTCGGCGAACTCCGCGCCGGTACGCTTGCCGATCGACATCTCGGCGTTGATGAGCATGTCGGAGCTGCCAAGGCCGGCGTTCAATCCGTGAATCGCGAGAATGTTGTTTCCTGTTTTCAATTCCTTGACGAACTTGGAGACGTCAAAAGCCGACCAAGACACGGCGGCCGAGTCGTCGTGCTGCCCGGTGGCGCCGGCGTTCCAGCGCGGACTCGTCGTGCCGTTAGCCCGTGCGATGCGGACGCCGTTGAGGAATGCGACAAACCCGTCGTCATACTTCATCCGGAGCATCAAGAGGTTGGCGTCCTTCCGATCCTTGGCCGACACGCGGAACGGAATGCGAACAAACACCGACTGGTTGACGCCGTTCATGTCTGCGTCCACGTCGATGCCGATGTGCGGCCGATAGTCGTTGTTTTCGTCGTACCCGACCCCGTCGTTGCCGGATTCCCAGTCATCGTGGTCGAACGGCTCATCGCCACCGTGCCAGTCTGTGCCGAGTTCGCTCCCGCCGTTGTCCACCGACGGAACGAGCGCCCACTTTTCAGCATCGCCAGAGAAAATGGTCTTGCCACTCTCAGCCACGGCGCCCGGCTTGCGCGGATCGGATCCGTCGAGCGTGTAATAAATGTCGCCGGCCGGCGCAGTCAACTTAAGTTTATAACCGCCCGGAACCGCGCCGCCGTTCTGGCTGAACTGCGGTGCGTTGTCAGAAAACTGGATTTTCTGGCTGGCCATCTGGCTCATCACGATGTCACGCCGGCGCGGCACCCAGGTACTTTCAACCTGAGTGTTGAGATTGCGCAACGCGACGGACATGGTCTCTTTCATTTCGCGAAAACGGCGCAGCACGTTCTCGTTGGTTAACGCCCCGCCGTTAAAGTAGTGAATCTGGACGCGATCGGCGAAGCGCATGCGAAATTCCGGATTCTTTTGCAACGCGCGATAAAAACGGGCAATGTCAGCATCACCGGCCAACGGGCCACTGCTCAGGTTGTTACCAGTAACATTTCGGCCGTTGTTGCCGAATGACCACTCTGCGTCCCAAGGAATGAATTTCCACTTGCCACCGGGTACGCGTTCTCGGGCAGCACGCCAGTTATTGTGAGGCCAGTCGCCGGTGTTGGAGTAGACATTAAGCATGATGTAGTCAATGAAGTTGTCTACATCGAGCAATCGCTCGACCTCGGCATAATTGCTAGTCACGGCGAGGTTCTTCTGCATCGCGCTCTTGAGGCGATTCCACATCACGACATCGCCCTCTCGGATCTCGCCGAACTGAGCGACAATGTCCCACTCGGATTCGGTGCCGTGCCACGAGTTAAGGAAGTCACTGTCGATGCGCTCGGTCGGGTTGTAGTAGCCCTTGAATTTCCCGTTGAGGTACAGGTTCATGAACGTGCCACGCGCAGAGACCTGCCCCATGTCGGCGGCAAGGCGGCGGACCAACTCATCGATGATGAACGGGTTGGTGTGGTCGTTCATCCCGGCCCGCAACACAATGTGGTTGAAGTCCTGCACCTGCAGCCCCGGGAAAAACGGATAACGCAACCGCCCTGGCCCGTAGTCTCCACGGAAGTACAACCGGAACGAGTACTTGCCAGCCGGCGGCCCTGAGTTCGGGTTGTATCGACCGCGAATATAGTTGCCACCCTGTACACGAAGACCGGCATTGGCGTGCAGCGTCTCGCCGGTGTTCGGGTAGATTAATTCCATCGAAACCGGGCGTTCCCACGCTATGCCGCGCTTAGTAGTGTTGCGTGGGCTGGTCTCCATGATGCCGGTGCGTCCCCGTAGGTTGGACTCCTCTGTGACGAGAGAAAGCATTGGGAGCGACGTCGCCGACTTGCCGAGGTTGTAAGCATAAGTGTGCGTCTCCACCCGCGACGGCAGCATGCCGTCCTTGAACACCGCCGCACGCACCACCGTGGTTCGGCGTACGTTTAGCGGCTCGGTGTAGACCTTGCCGTTCGTCAGGGTCGGCTCGGAGTAATCGGTGGTGTAACGGATCACAGCATCCGGCTCCTCCGTGCTCAGGTGTACCCGGAATGGCGCGTTATAAACGCCGCGCTTGGCACTGAACTGTGGCGGCGACAACAGACCGTGAATCGTTTTTCCGCCGTTGATGCTTCCCGGTGAGGGCGACGAAAACCAGGCCCAGTCGCCCTTGGCCAAGCGGCCGTAGGAAATGTTACTGCGCTGCTCGGGATACACCGGTGCGATCTCGTCGACCACACGACGCGGCAGCTCCGGGCTGTACAGGCCAAGGTACTCGCCCTCGATGCCCAACTTGAAATTGGTGTGCATCGCTTGGCCAAGCCCGCTCCGGTTTTTGCCACTGGCATGCACGACCAGCGTCCCACCGGGCCGGAGGTCCACGCCGGGGAATACCCACTTGCCCGGCTTGGTTTCGTCATCGGTCAGCGACCAACCGGCGAGGTTCACGGTCGAGTTACCGGTGTTGTGCAACTCGATCCAGTCGCCGACATCGCCCTCGTCATCCTTCAGGCCATCGCGGTTGGCGGCGAGAAACTCGTTGATGACCACCTCGCCAAACTCGTGGTCGGCCTTCACATCGTAGTGCCAGCCCTCGGCAATCAGTTGGTTCGGCTCCGGTGCGATATCCGTCACGCCGTGGCCTTCCGCCCGGCGATGGTCACCGTGCCGCTCTCCACAGGTTCAAACTCAATCTGCCACGGCCCGCTGGCCACACCGGCAATCGACAGCGGCGGCTTGCCATTGACGCGCAGGTCGGCGGCATCGAGACCACGCACCGGTTCACTGAAAAACAGGCGCACCCGGTCCAGCCCGCGTACCGTGCTGCCCGGTGGTGGCAGGATGGTGATCAACGCCGGCGGCATGTCATCGACAATCCGATACCGGTGGGCGGCCGCAGCGGCGGCGGCATCCATCGCGTTGGGTGGCCGCGCCACGTCCACGATGCCGTGGTTGGGATTCCACGACAGTGTGGCCTCATGAAAATTGCCCGGCGCAAACGTGAACGTCCACAGGGTGCTCCCGCCACGGAGTTGCACCGCGGGATCGCCGTTGAGCCACAGGTCATCGGCATCCACCCCGGTGACCTCCTCGTCGAATCGAACGGTCACCTCCCGCAGCATGCCCACGTTGCCCGGGGGCGGATCGAACGAGGCCACCTTGGGCGGCGACTTGTCCGGCTGAAACGTCCGCAGCTCGGCGTTCATCATGAAATCGCTGCTGGTCATCCCGACGTTAAAGCCCATGATCGCGATCACGTTTTTGCCCTTGGTCAGGAACGACGCAGGATCCTGAATGGCAAACGTCTCGAAGGTGCCGGACTCGTGGCCCACTGTAGCCACCGAGTCGTAGTCCGGATTGGCCGGACCACCCACGTTGAGAACCTCCTCCTCATTGATCCACACCGTGAACCCGTCATCGTAGTCGATGATAAAGTCCATCTCGGAGATGTTGTCCGGGTTGGCCACCGTGAATGTCTTGCGGAAGAACATCGTGGTGTATTTGTTCCGCATGTCGTTCAACGGGGTGCCGCCACTGCCATCGCCATAGCGGAACGGCGACGGGCCATTCTCCCAGTCGCTGTCGTCGAACTCGGCCTCCGTCCACTCCAGGTCACCGCCAGAGGGATGGTCGTTGCCCTTGTAGTAATTCCAATTGGCCCCGCGCTTGAAGATGGTTCCCGCGTAAGCCGAATGAACGAACCCTGCACCGACCACACAAGCCAGTGTAGCCAGCACAAACAGTTGTCTTTTCATTTTAAACTGGGGGTTACCCCTTTTTGCGGTTCATCGCCATGACGCTGAGACCGCCAAAAATCGTGCCGGAGCCGCCCGTGATCACCCGTTGCACCGGCAGCCCGGTTTTCGGATCCTTCTTCAGCGGATCGTCGCTCATGCGTTGTTCCACCTCAAACCGGCGAACTTTTTGACCCTTCTTTTGCGGGATCGTTTCGTACGTGTATACAGGCATCGTTGTTAAACTCTTTTCAGCGCCCCGCAATCTAGCCCATTACGAGTGCTGATCAATCACTTTTCCGTCGGCCTCGTAAGCAACATATTCCGGCTTACCATCGCGGATCGTCACGCTGATTAGGTGCCGTTTGCTCTCTGCCTTGGCCAAGTACCACAGCTCGCCCGGCTTCGGCACTGCCCGTGTGTCCACTCCCCAGCAACCATCGCCGAGGTAGACGATCCCGCGCTTGCGGTCGATCTGGTTGTTCAGCAGTGGATGCGTTCGCTTGTAAGTGTGATGGTCGTTCTCAAACACAGCCGTCACCTGATATTTGTCAAACAATGGGCACCAGTGCTTGATAATCTTCTGCGCCAGCGGATCCTTCGAGGAATCATTCGAGTCGGCCGGAGGCTTGGCCGTGCCGTAAGCTGGTTTGTGGTAGCAAGGGTAGACCAGTGGCACCTTGCCGGCCCGCTCCGAGAGCGCCTTGTCCAACCAAGCCTCTTGCTCACCCTCCACCCGCTCGGTGTGGTCCGAGTCCAGCACGATGAGGCTCAGGTAGTCGCCAATATCCATCGCGTAAAAGCTGCGCTTGGCCGGCAGCGGGAATAAGCTATAAAAATACTTCGCATCCTTTGGCACCTTGCCAGTACCGCCGGCCACCTCGTGGTTGCCAATGGCCACCACCATCGGGATCAGCCCCCCGTCCCCACTACGGATGCAATTCAACATCCACGACTCCAGCCAGTCATCCCATTTGCCCACCTCATTCGAGTTGCCATTTGCGTACGCCAGGTCGCCGCCAAGCAAGGCAAACCACGGGTTCAACTCCGCCGCGCGCTTGTTCATCGCGTCGACCCTCTTCCGGTCGTGCATCATGTCGCCGCCGGTGACGAACCGCAGGTGCTTGGGCAACGTTTTCGGCATCGTCCGGAATCGGAAATACTGCCCACCACGGGTTGGCCCCTGCGAACGGATGGTGAAGACATAGTCCGTGTTCGGCTGCAGGCCCCGAAGTTCCACATGGTGAACGAACCGCTTTTTCTGGTCCGCGAAGGTGTGGCGGGTGCCACGGGCCAATGTCCAGCGGCTGCCGCGGGGAGCGGCCAAGCGGCGGTACAGCACGTAGTCCGGGCTGTGCGAATCGGAATCCAGCCAGTTCACCATCATCGTTGAGGTTGGATCCCTCAGCCAAGTCAGGTACACCAGCGGCCGCTTGGCCAAGCGCTTGGCCAAGGCCCGAAACGGCGCCAAGACCAGCACGGATAGCATCAGAAAAAATAGCCGACGCCCAAATTTTAGTGGTTCAAGACTCACAACAGCAAAAAACAGGGCCGAAAAATAAGACCGGACGGACGGGAGTCAATGCGAAGATTACCCCGGACACCCAAAAAACCCGAAAAACAGGCCGAATTTTTTCTTTAAACAACGTGTTGACTCACATTCGATTTTTGGTACTTTTCCCGGCCCCTTTGCTTCTGGGGGGTTCTGGATGAAGACCTATCTGCCAAAGATCGACAAGTTGAATCGTTCCGTGGATGAGCAGCCGCGCAAGTGGCACGTCATCGACGCGGACGGTGCCGTGCTCGGCAAGGTGGCCACCACGGCTGCCAATATTTTGCGCGGCAAAAACAAGCCGACATTCACGCCGCACCTCGACACCGGCGACTTCGTCGTCGTGATCAATGCCGACAAAGTTGTGCTCACTGGCAACAAGGAAACGGACAAGGTGATGTCCACCTTCTCCGGTTGGCGCGGTGGCCAAAAGCGCTTCACCCCGGCTGACGTCCGGGCCAAGCACCCCGAGCGCCTCGTGGAGCGTGCCGTCAAGGGCATGATTCCCCACAACCGGCTCGGTCGCCAGATTTTCAAGAAGCTCAAGGTTTACGCCGGCGCGGATCATCCGCACGGTGCGCAGGCACCCGTCGCCTGCGAGGTCGCATAACTCAATTTTCATTCGATGGCTCAAACCGAGGAATTTTTAGGAACAGGACGTCGCAAACGGGCCGTGGCCCGGGTGCGCCTCGCTGATGGATCCGGCAAGGTCACGGTCAACGGCCGGGATGTTGAGGAGTATTTCACTGTTGAAAACCAACGCTCCCTAGCCGTTGAACCGCTCGAGACGGTTGAACTGAACGAGAAGACAGACGTCCGCGTAAACGTGTCGGGCGGCGGCATCGCCGGTCAGGCCGGCGCGGTTCGCCTCGGCATCGCCCGTGCACTGGAGAAGCAAAACAGCGAATTACGCCAACCGCTCAAGGAAGCCGGCCACCTCTCGCGTGACCCGCGCAAGAAGGAGCGAAAGAAGCCCGGCCAACCGGGTGCGCGGAAGAAGTTCCAATTCAGCAAACGCTAATTTGCGACACTTTCCGAGCCCCGCTGGTTGGATACTGGCGGGGCTTTTGCTTTTTAGGGGAACCCATTTAAACTCGCGCTTGGCCAAGCGCATCACTGAGAAAAAGGAACATGGCAGAAAACAAAATCAACGTGGCGATCGTCGGGGCCTCCGGTTATTCCGGGGAGGAACTGGTGCGGCTGCTGCTCGGGCATCCGCACGTCAACCTGTCGGTGCTGACCTCTCGCCAATACGCCGGTCAGCCAATGACCTCCGTTTTTCCACGCTTCGCCGGTTACACCGGGGCAAGTGAATTGACGTTCTCCGAGCCGTCGATCGATCTGCTCGCGGAAAAAGCCGAAGCGGTGTTTCTCGCCCTGCCGCACGGCGTCGCCGCGGAATTCGCTGTGCCGCTGGCCGAGCGCGGCGTGACGGTGATCGATCTCAGCGCCGACTTCCGGTTGAACGATGCCGGGGTGTATCACGAATTTTACGGGGCCGAACACCCCTCGCCAGAGTGGTTGGCCAAGGCGGTTTACGGCCTGCCGGAGGTACGGCGCGATGCCATCGGTGACGCCACACTCATCGCCTCCCCCGGCTGTTACCCGACCAGCATCCTGCTCCCGACCATCCCGTTGTTGGAGGCTGGGCTGATCGATCCCGGGCAGATCATCGCCGACTCGCTCAGCGGCGTCAGCGGTGCGGGCCGCAACGCCTCCCTGCCCTTCCTGTACGTCGAGTGCAACGAGAGCCTGCGGCCGTACGGCGTGCCCAAACACCGGCACCTCTCGGAGATCGAACAGGAACTCAGCTTGGCCAACGGCTCGCCGGTGACCGTGCAGTTTACCCCGCACCTCGTCCCGGTGAATCGCGGCATCCTCACCACGCTATACCTCGCGCCCGCGCTTGGCCAAGCGGACGATTTCGATCAATGGACAGCCGCCGTCGCCGACTGTCTGGCCAAGCGCTATGCCGACGAGCCATTCGTCCGCATCACCGGCAGCGAACGGTTGCCCGACACGAAAAACGTCACCGGGACGAACTCGATCGAAATCGGTTGGGCCGCCGATCCGCGAACCAAGCGGCTTCGGATTTTCAGTGCCGAGGACAATCTCGTGAAAGGCGCGAGTGGCCAGGCGGTGCAGTCGTTCAACATCCGGTTCGGCTTCGACGAAACCGCCGGCCTGCCGATCTGAGCCATGGCCAAGTTCAAACCAATCAAGGGATCGATCACCGCACCGCTTGGCTACCGGGCTGCCGCCTGTTTTTGTGACGTCAAGACGCTCGGCACCGGCAAGGGCAGCAACAAGGGGCAAAAGAACGACCTCGCGTTGATTGTCTCGGACACTCCGGCCAAGGCCGCCGGGATGTTCACCACCAACCAGATTTGCGCTGCGCCGGTGAAGGTCTGCGTCGAGCATTTGAAAAACAACACCGCCCAAGCGGTGGTGGTCAACTCCGGCAACGCCAACGCCTGCACCGGCCCTCAGGGCATGGCCGATGCCCGCGAGATGGCCGCGCTGACCGGCCAAGCGCTTGGCCTCAAGGAGAGCGATGTCCTTGTCGGTTCAACCGGCCGCATCGGGGTGCATCTACCGATGGCCAACGTCCGCAGCGGCATCGCCGAGATTGTAACAAAGCTAAAACCCACCCGGGCCGCCGCCACGCTCGCCGCCGAGGCAATCATGACCAGCGACACCCGGCCAAAGGAGGTCGCGGTGGAATTCAAGCTGGGCGGCAAAACCGTCCGACTCGGCGGCATCGCCAAGGGCGCCGGCATGATCCAGCCCGGCATGAGCCCGACCGGTGCGCGTCCCGCCTCCGCACCACAGGGTCTGCACGCCACCATGCTCGCCTACCTGACCACCGACGCGAACATCGCCGCCGGTGTCCTCAAAAAATGCCTGCGCGAAGCAGTCGCCCAGAGTTTCAACTGCATCACCGTCGACGGCGACATGAGTACCAATGACACCGTACTGCTTTTGGCTAACGGCCTCGCTGGCAACGGCAAGCCGAGTACAGCAGACTTGAAAACGTTTCAGGCTGCGCTGAACCACGTCTGCCTTGAGTTGGCCAAGATGATCGTCCGCGACGGCGAAGGCATCACGCGGGTGGTGACCGTGCGCGTGACCGGTGCCAAGTCCAGCGCCGATGCCGATGCCGCCGCGAGGGCAGTCGGCAACAGCGCGCTCGTCAAGACGAGTTGGTGCGGCGGCGACCCAAACTGGGGCCGGATCATCGATGCGCTGGGCTACTCCCCTGCCACCGTGGTCGAGGAAAAAGTCGACATCGCCTACAGCGCCACCGGCACTCGGAAGAAAGTTTTTTCACTCAAAAAAGGACGCCCTACCCGCACGTCATTCGAGACACTTTGCAAAGCAGTCGAGCCGAGTGAATTCGACCTGCACATCAACCTAAACCTCGGCCAAGGCGAAGCCATCCTGTACGCCGCCGACCTCACCGAGGAATACGTCGACTTCAACAAGGGGGACATCACCGACCCCGCATCGCTGGGAGGTTGACCCAAAACCCACTCGTGATACATTTGTCTCACCATGAAAACTGCCACAGTACGCGATTTAAGAAATGAGTTTAGTAAGGTGTCCAAATGGCTCGACGCCGGTGAGACGGTACAGATTCTCAAGCGCGGCAAACCGTATGGCCGCCTAATCCCAGAACCTCAACAAAAGACCTTTCTGGGCGCCTGCCCCAGTCCATTCCCCATACCGGCTGACATCGACGACCCTGTTAATGTCGAGTGGGAGGCCGCCAAGAAATGACCTATCTACTGGACACAAGTGTCTGGTTCAGGGCCGTCTCACATGAAGACAGCCTGCCAAGCGACATACGCAGGATCATCCGGCGACCCAGTTCACAATTCGGGTTAAGTGTCTTCAGCCTTTGGGAAGTAGGAAAAAAACACCAGATCGGGAAACTGAAATTAGCAATGTCCTTGGAGCAATGGTTCGACCGGGCACTGTCCGCAAACATCTCCGTTCTGCCCTTGAGCAGCGCCATCATCGGGGATGCAACAAGTTTGCCGGATTTTCCGAACAGTGATCCTGCGGACGAACTGATCACAGCCACGGCGCGCATCCATCACCTGACATTGATGACCACGGACCGGATGCTTCGTAAATACAAGCATGCGAAGGTGAAATACTTTAAGCCTCTCTCTCCGAAAAACTGATGGACCAATTGATTGCCAAAGCGGCCACTCTTCTGGAGGCGTTGCCCTATGTTCAGCGGTTTCGCGGTGAGACGTTCGTCACGAAGTACGGCGGCAGCTTTATGGACTCGGACGACCCGGCCACTCGCAGCGGTGTCGCGCGGGACATCGTGTTTCTCGAGGCGGTCGGCATCAACCCGGTAGTGGTCCACGGAGGCGGCAAGGCGATTACGAAGGCACTCGCTGAGTCCGGCGTCGAGACGCGTTTCGAGCAGGGCTACCGCGTGACCACGCCGGAGTCGGTGAAGGTGGTCCAGCAGGTTTTACCCCACGAGGTGAACCCCGGCATCGTCCGGATGATCAACGAACTTGGTGGCAAGGCGCGCGGTTTTTCCGGCACGGAGATTTTTCGTTGCCAGCCGTTCCGCCCGCTTGGCCAAGCGGGTGAACCGATCGACATCGGCCTCGTCGGCGAGGTGACGGAGGTCAACACCGCCCCGCTGCTGGAGTGCATCGATCAGGACATCACCCCGGTGATCAGCCCCACGGCTATCGGCGAGGATGGCCAAGTTTACAACTGCAACGCCGACGTGGCGGCCGGCCAAGCGGCGGTGGCGTTGCGACCCAAGCGCTTGGTTTACATGAGCGACGTGCCGGGTCTGCTGCAAAACCCGGACGACCCAACGAGTGTCATCTCGCACCTGCCGGTGGCCGAGGTCGAGGCGTTGAAAGACAGCGGCGTCATATCGAAAGGCATGATCCCGAAGGTCGACAGCGCCGTCCGCGCGGTCGCCGCCGGGGTTGAAAAGGTGTTTTTCATCGACGGCCGGATGAACCACTCGTTGTTGCTGGAGATTTTTACCGACGCCGGTGTCGGCACGGAGATAGTTGAAAAATGAGTCAGGAAATTAAGGATCGCTTCAAGCAGTTTGTCGCCCCGACCTACGGGCGGTTCCCGATCACGCTGGATCGCGGCGAGGGCGCGTACGTTTGGGACACCGACGGCAAGCGATACCTCGACCTCGGCGGAGGCATCGCAGTGAACTGCCTCGGCCACGCCCATCCGGAGATCAGCCAGGTACTCGCCGAGCAGTCGAGCCGCCTGATGCACTGCACCAACTTTTACCATTTCGACGGCCAGGCGAAGCTCGCCGAGAACTTGGCCAAGCGGCTTGGCCAAGGGCGTGTGTTTTTCTGCAACAGCGGCGCGGAGTCGTCCGAAGTGATGATTAAGTTGTCCCGGCGCTTTGGCCAAGCGGAAGGCCGCTTCGAGGTGATCACTGCGGAGAATTCATTTCACGGCCGGACGATGGCCGGCATCTCGGCTACCGGCCAAGCGAAGGTCAAGGACGGTTTCGCTCCCCTGCTCCCCGGTTTTTCGCACGTCCCCTTCAACGACCTCGACGCCGTACGTGCCGCGATTACGCCTGCCACGGTGGCGATGATGATCGAAGGTGTGCAGGGTGAGAGCGGCATCCGGCCTGCCTCCGCCGAATACCTGCTTGGCCTCCGCGAGTTGTGCAACGAGAAAAACCTGCTGCTGCTGTGGGACGGCGTGCAGTGCGGGCACTTTCGCACCGGATCGTTTCAGAGTTTTCAGGCCATTCTCGGTGATCAACTCGGTGACTTTTTGCCGGACGCCGTGGGCATGGCCAAGTCGCTTGGCGGCGGCTTCCCGATGGGCGCCGTTTGGATTTCCGAAAAGCACGCCGACGTACTTGGCCCGGGAACACACGGCTCAACCTTCGGCGGCAACCCGCTTGCCTGTGCCGTGGCGAACAAGATTCTCGAGATCATCGACCGCGATGCACTCGCGCAAAATGCCATCGAGATGGGCCGTTTCCTCGTTGAAGGACTGACCGCGATTCAGCAAAAGCACCCGGACGAAATCCGCGAGATTCGCAGTATCGGCCTGTTGATCGGCATCGAGATGGGCGGTGAAGTGCCATCATTCGACGACAAAAAACCGGCCTCCGTCCAATGGGTATCAGCCCTGCACGAGGCCGGTATGCTGACCATTCCTGCCGGCCAATCGGTCGTCCGTTTTTTGCCGGCACTTAATTTGACTCAAGCCGAGGCTGCGGAAGGTCTCGGGCTGTTTGAACAAACCATCGAAAAACTGACCGCATGAAACACCTGTTAAAGCTGGAAGGCATGCCGGGCGAGTCGATGCGAGAGATCCTCGACTCCACAAGCGCCATCAAGGCCAAGCGCGGTGCCGGTGAGGCCAAGCCGCTCGACGCCCAGACCTGGGCAATGATTTTCGCCAAGTCCTCGCCCCGCACG
>JAPPPH010000427.1:15263-17489 GCA_028817635.1 Verrucomicrobiales bacterium
CCGATCGACCCGCACGAGGGTGTCGTTTGAGGTCGGCATCCGCGAACTGGGCGGCTCGGTGATGTTTCTCAACGCAAACGACATGCAACTGGGACGCGGCGAACCGATCAAGGACACCGCGCGCGTGCTGGGCCGAATGGTGCACGGTGCAGTCATCCGCACCTACGCGCAGTCGGACGTCGAGGAGTTCGCGGCCCTGTCCAACATCCCAACCATCAACGCGCTGACTGACGACGAGCATCCCTGCCAAATTTTGACCGACATTTTCACCTTCGAGGAGGCGCGTGGACCGATCCAAGGTAGGGTTGTCACCTACGTGGGCGACGGCGCCTGCAACGTACCACTCTCGTGGGTGCACGCGGCGGCGGCACTCGACTTCGAACTACGCATCGCCGCACCAACGGAATTTCAACCAAACGCGGAGACCTTGGCCAAGGCCGGCGGCAAGATCACCTGTACCGAGGACATCCAAGCCGCCGTAGACCAAGCTGACATGGTCTACACCGATGTCTGGGTGTCGATGGGCATGGAGTCCGAGGCGGAGGATCGCTTGGCCAAGCTGGCCGGCTACCAGATCAACGCCGAGGTGATGCGCTTGGCCAGGCCGGACGCGCTCGTGATGCACTGCCTCCCCGCCTACCGTGGCAAGGAGATCGACGAGGAAACCTTCGAGGCCCACGCCGACACCATCTTCACCCAGGCCGAAAACCGACTTCACACGCAGAAGGCCATCATGAGCTGGCTCGCGGTTTAATTCCGTTGCCAACGGCGGCCTGCCGGTGCGAGACTCGACGCGATGCCGAGCGCAGAAAAGCCCAAGCGAATCAACGTCCGACGACCTGACATCATGGAGCAGGTCAAGGCCGAGGTGGTGACGCATTACCGGAGTGCGCTCGTGGAGCATATCCGCGCTAACGGCTCGAAGTTCGCCTACGGCAACACGAGTGTGCGCTTGGCCAAGGAGTTCGGTTTTTGTTACGGCGTCGAACGGGCGATCGACCTGGCCTATGCGGCGAGGCGTCATTTCCCGGCCGAACAGCCGGTCTACATCCTCGGCGAGATCATCCACAACCCGCACGTCAACGAACAAATCCGCGACATGGGCGTGACGTTTCTCACCGGCAGCCACAAGGCAGCGGATGTCGATGATCTCGGCGAGGGCGACCCGGTGGTGATCCCCGCCTTCGGGACGGAGGTCGTCATCCGGGATGAGTTGGCCAATCGCGGCTGCACGATCATCGATGCCACCTGCGGCGATGTGATGAGCGTCTGGAAACGCGTCCGCCAGAATGCCCGTGAGAAGGTCACCAGCATCATTCACGGCAAGGCGTGGCACGAGGAAACGATGGCCACCAGCTCGCAGGCGACCGCATTTGAGGATGGCCATTATCTGGTCGTATTCGACCTCGATGAAACCGACTACGTCTGCCGCTACATCAACGAAGGCGGCGACCGCGATGAGTTCCTGCAAAAATTCGACGGCGCGTACTCAGAGGGCTTTGATCCCGACGCACACCTCAAGGCCATCGGGGTTGCCAACCAAACCACGATGCTGCGCGGCGAAACCGAGGAGGTGCAACGCCGGATGCGCGCCGCCATGATCGCCAAGCACGGAGAGGAATCCATTGACGAACACTTTCGGTACTTCGACACCATTTGCGGTGCGACACAGGATCGGCAGGATGCCCTGCAGGATTTGCTCAACCGCCCAATGGACCTGCTGCTCGTCGTCGGCGGGTACAATTCGTCCAATACCTCGCACCTCGCCGAGATGGGCGAGGCCAAGCTGCCGACCTATTTCATCAAGGACGCCGAGGAGATGGTTTCCGCCGCGAAACTGAATCACTTTTTGCAGGACAAACACGAGATGGCTGTCGCCGAAAACTGGCTACCCACGGAGGGCGACCTCACGCTCGGCGTCACCGCCGGCGCGTCGTGCCCGAACAATCTCATCGAGGAGGTCATCCTCCGTGCCTACGAACTGCGCGGCGAATCCTCGGTAACCCTGCTCGACTCGATCCGCGTTTAACCGACCCCGGATGCCCTCCAACTGCGCAGAACTCGAGGCTCGCGAACACGACGCACTCGCCCCCCACGCGCAATTCAGCGCCAACTCCCGCGGACGCAACCACCCCGAGGAACCGCCCGAGTGGCGCACCCAGTTTCAACGCGACCGTGACCGCATCATCCATTCGCGCGCCGTTCGCCGCCTGGAGCACAAGACAC
>JAPPPH010000114.1:0-1920 GCA_028817635.1 Verrucomicrobiales bacterium
CCGAAAAACCATTTTCCCAACTGCAGCACCGCCAGCACCGAGCCGCCCCCAACAAGGATGCCAAGCCCACTTGCTGTCAGAGAGGCGGTGGCACTCTCCAAGCCGTGCAAAGAAGGCAACGCGGCGGACACAAGAAAACCAACCGCAACACCGCCAAGTGTGATTTCGTCCGGGATGATAAAGTGCTCAAAGTCGATGAACGTCGCCGTAATCAATCCGGCTAGTACAAAACTCCAAGTCGCAGCCAACAACACGCCCGGAGTGGATTGCTCCCCGAACGCCAGCCAACAGCAGAGGAAAGCCAAGCCGGTCAGGAGTTCGACCCCGATATAGCGGGGAGAAATCGGCTCAGCGCACTGCCTGCATTTACCACGCAGCAACAGCCAACTGAGGACCGGTATGTTTAGTCGCCACGGAATTGCAAACTGGCATTTTGGGCACTGCGACGGCGGACTAACGAGACTCAGCTCGCGTGGCATCCTGTAGATGCACACATTGAGAAAACTACCGACCACCGCGCCAAAAACGAAGAACACGAACGTCCAAAAAACAAACGGCGCGCGCGTCCAGAAATCCAGCAGGAAATCATTCATCACCGTAAATGTGCGCAATCAGAGCGTCGCGCATAACTTCCACCGGAGCCGCTTGGCCGGTCCATATTTCCAACGCCTTCGCCCCCTGCCAAAGCAACATGCCCAAGCCGTTTGCAATGCGACATCCGGCAGCCTTCGCCTTGGCTAAGAGTGGGGTTTCGGCTGGCTGATAAATCATGTCGAACACCGCATCAGCGTGGCACAGATTGAATTGACTCTCGTCGAGCGGTAACGCATCGCCGTCCTTCAGGCCAAGCGACGTGGCATTAAGCACCAAGTTCACAGCCCCGGAAGTATTTTCAGGATATCCGACAGAGACCTTGGTTGCCGGATATCGCTCGGTGATCTCTTTTGCCAATTCCGCCGCCTTGGCCACTGTGCGATTCACAAGGTGGAGTTCAGCAGCCCCCTCCTTGGCCAGCTTTAGCGCAGCCACACGCCCGGCGCCACCGGCCCCAAGGAACAGTACTTCCAAGCCGGCCAAATCCAACCCCAAGTCCTGCTGCAGTGCGAGCGTGATGCCGTCGGCATCTGTATTATAGCCCTTGGCCCTGACTTCGCCGTACGCTTGGCCAAGCGCTTGGCTAATCGGAGTCCAAGCGCCATCCTCGCCCTTGGTCTCAAAACAAATCGTGTTCACCGCTCCCCAACTTTCGGCAGATTCATCGAGTTCATCGATCATGTCCAGCGCGAGCAGCTTGTGCGGCACAGTCAGATTAAGGCCAATGAAGCCCATCGCCTTGGCCCCGGCGATCGCTTGGCCAAGCTCATCAGGCGCCACCTCGCAGGCGAGATACCGCCAATCCAAGCCCAGCTTGGCCATGGCAGGGTTGTGCATTGCCGGCGAAGCCGAGTGCCGGATGGGCTGGCCGTACACTGCACAGTAGCGAGTTGAGGCAGTAATGGAGCTGGAGAACAAATCATCCACGCGCGCAGAGTAAAAACACCCCACCGTCGCGGAAAGGACAAACACCAAACTCCCGATGGATAATGTTTTGCAATTAGCAGCCGAAAAGCGTACTCAAGGCGCCCCGCTGGGGAGGTTCGCTCGAACAAAACCTGATGGTTAGATTCAAAAAATGGTATTCAAGTTTCACGGTCTTGGTGGCTGTGGGTCTTGGCCACGTGCAATCAACACGGGCAGTCGAGCCTGAGGACATCCTCGCACCCACCATCGGCCCTGTAGTCATCCTGCCCCACGCATCGCTGGCCGGTATATACGATGACAACGTGTTTTACCTCAGTGACGATCAGGGGAAGATCGACGATTTTATCACCTCACTTTCTCCCGGTGTATCACTGCAATACGGACAAAACCTGCTCGACG
>JAPPPH010000114.1:1930-4131 GCA_028817635.1 Verrucomicrobiales bacterium
CTCGACGCAAACTTCATAGGCCTTGACTACACGTTGACGCAAAACTGGTACACAGAAAACTCCGAGATCAGCAGCGACAACCACGCACTAACGTTCGCAATCAACTACCAAAAAGAAGGGAAATTTCGACTGAGCGGAACGGACTCGATCCGGTTCGATAACTCCATTTTGAGCGGGCGCGAGCGCTCTATTACAATTGCTGACCGAAAACGGCTGATCGATAGAACTTATTTCAACGATCAATATCGTTTCGATTACATCTTTAGCCCCAAGACCAGTTTGTATTCTGCCATCGGTTATAACGCAACAGACTACGCAGAAGAACCTCACTATTACACTGGTGTATTCAGGAAACCATACGCACTCTACGATGTGTCCAATTGGCGTGGAGCCCTTGGGTTTGGATGGCAAGCCTTCCCAAAAGTAAAATTAATCGGGGGCGGTTTTTACGGCCAAACCACGGTCGAAAGCAATCTGCCGCAGCCGCAAATGACTGCTCGACCTGACTCCGATTTTGGCGGTTTCTTTATCGAGGCCGACGGAGATTTCGGTGAAAAACTGACCGGACGATTGCGGGGCGGGTATCAAGTGCGACAGTTCGACCGCTTGGCCGGGGTGTCCAGCGACTCTCATGGGCTGCCCGTATTTCAGGCCGAATTGGAGTACCAATTCACTCCCAAACGAAACGGCAAGTTCACCTACACGCGGGAAGGCCGAGTTTCAGTGGAAAGCCCAGACTGGGCCTATGCAGCAGACTTGATTTCACTGAATTTAACTCAGGAAATCGGGACGGAAGATAACCTCTTTGCGGGCGGCGGCATCACGTACGAATTGGACGATTACGACACGGGCGACGGTCGGCAGTATCAATGGATACGCGCCAACGCCGGCCTGACCTATCACTTCAATCGCTGGTCGAAAGCTCAGGCGACCTACAGCTTTGACTGGTTCGACAGCAATAAGGGGAACATTGACTACACCGTCAATCGCGTTATGTTGAGCGTTTCGGTGGGCTACTGATATGAGATCACTTACCATTCTGTTAAAACGACTTGGCTTGGCCTCCGTTGTTTTGGTTGCGCTTGGCCAAGCAGCCTTGGCTCAGGAGAGTTCCAGGGTAAAAGCGAACGCTGCGGCTGGCACAAAGACAGATCGCCAGATAGAGGCACAGGACATGTTGCTGGTAAACGTCTTCGGCGAAGTGGAATTCAGTGGACCAAACAACGGCGGTCTTGAGTTGCGCGTTTCGTCAACCGGCGAAGTTTCGTTGTATCTACTGGGCAGCGTAAAAGTGGCAGGCAAAACGCCTGCTCAAGCCGAAAAGCACATTCGCGAGTTGTTAATGAAGGATTACATCCGCGACCCCCATGTTCTCGTTCAAGTGAAAGAGTACAGGGTGAACAACGTCACAGTGATCGGCCAAGTGCAAAAACCGGGATTGGTTGCTTTGCCTGGCGAGCAAAGAATTGATCTTGTTGCCGGTATCGCATTGGCCGGAGGCTTCACCAACTTGGCCAAGGAGAGCGAGATTGACCATACTCGGAATGGAGAGACCAAAACGTATTCAATGAAGGATTTAAAACGCGAATCAGACCCGAAGAAACGAATTTGGCTTCAGCCGGAAGACTTGATTTACGTTCACGAAAGCGGCTTTTAAGCGCCCCATGGAACAACAACCGTTTAACGAAACCCGGGAGGAGGGGCTTTTTGAAGAGTCCATAAATCTTCGTCACTATTGGCATATCGTTCTGGAACGACGCTGGCTGGTCGCCGCCACAATCTTGGTGGTGATCATCCTGACAGTTTTTTACCTGTTCACCTCTACACCCATTTTTTCCGCTACCACCCGTCTGCAAATTGATCGGGAGACGGAAAACGCACTCCGGATGGAGTCGTTTGTGATGGAAGGCGCACGCGAACAGGATTATCTCCAGACTCAATACAAGAATCTACAGAGCAGATCGTTGATGGAGATGGTGCTCGAGGAAACGCTGCAAAATAAATTGATTCTAGATGGACTCAAAGCTGGCCGGACAAATCCGAAGCAACTTATCGGCGAAACAGGGTTATCTGAAACGAACATCGTCGAACGGCTCCACCAAATTAGCAAAGCCGGATTTTTCGGCCTAACAGGCTACGCGGGTGGCAATGCTCCAAAATTAACTAGGGAAGATAACCGGCAGTTGGCACCAGGCTTGTTC